>NZ_JAKKCR010000012.1:63375-177005 GCF_021728015.1 Vibrio sp. G-C-1
CCACATTCACTATCAGCGTATCCGTACCACCTTGACCGTCAGAGACGATAACCGTGAAGCTGTCGCTGCCGTTGTAGTCTTCGTTTGGTGTGTAGGTCCAGTTGCCGTTTTCATCAACTGTCACTGACCCATTAGATGGATCGCTGCCTTTTGAGAAGCTTAGTGAGTCATTGTCACCATCTGATGCAGAAAGAGAACCGCTAACTGGCGTATCTTCGTCAGTCGTGACTGCAACACTGTCACCGAGTGGGTCGCCATTACCATCAACCAGGATTGGTGCATCGTTGACTGGATTCACACCCACATTCACTGTCAGCGTATCAGTCCCGCCCTGGCCGTCAGAGACAATGACCGTGAAGCTGTCGCTGCCGTTGTAGTCTTCGTTTGGTGTGTAGGTCCAGTTGCCGTTTTCATCAACTGTCACCGAACCATTAGATGGATCACTGCCTTTAGAGAAGCTTAATGAGTCGTTATCGTCGTCTGATGCGGGCAGTGAGCCGCTCACTGGCGTGTCTTCATCGGTGGTTACCGCCACGCTGTCGCCAAGTGGATCGCCATTGCCATCAACCAGCGTTGGTGCATCGTTGACTGGATTCACACCCACATTCACTGTCAAAGTATCGGTACCGCCTTGGCCGTCTGATACAACAACTGTAAAGCTATCGTTACCGTTGTAGTTTTCGTTGGGGGTATAAGTCCAATCACCATTTTCATCGACAACGACAGTACCGTTTGATGGTTCTGTTGCTTTACTGAATGACAGATCATCACCATCTTCGTCTGAAGCCGACAAAGTGCCACTAACAGGTGTATCTTCATCTGTCGTAAAGGTGACGACGTCACTAGCTTCAGCATTGTTTGAGTCAACAAAAGATGGGTTGCTGTTTAAAGGCGTTGCTGCTTCAGTCAATGAACGATAAGCGTCAAGTAGGCTTAAGCTTTGAGTGCGAGATAAGCCCAATGATTCGAAACCCGTAGTAACGAACTCTGTACCAGGAATAGTTTCTTCACCATCACGTTCAATAGTTCCGCTAGAAGCCAAACTTGAACCGTTTTGACCAGCTGCCGTTGCGAACTCTTCACCTAGCTCGGTCGGGTCTTGACCTTCTTCTAATGCGGCAAAGATATTCGCAATATCTTGGTCGATCTCAATTTCGCCTTCTTCTAATGAGAAGCGTTTTGCCGATACCTGAGGTTCATTGGACCCGTTCTGAGATTCAAGAACGACATCCCCTGCTTGTAGTGGTTGGCCTTCTTCTAAGACTTTAATCGTACCATCTACCGAGATAACAATGCGCTGGCCAAGTGCTAATGCACCACCCAAATTCAATGTTGTCATGTCCATATAAACCCCTAAAAAAGCATTTCTTGTCATTAACGTCAAAATAGTGACATTATATTTATAATATTAGTTAAAATATAACACTTAAAGTCATATAATTCCTAGTTATGAATCTAGTATTTAACAACTTGAGTGACAAGCTGATGACGGTGATCACATCGCATAACAATCTTAGTGCTCACACCAGTAATATAAGTTATTGTGTTTGCGGAAAATAGTAGATTTAAAAACGTAAGATTGACGTGTATAAAAACACCATAAACGCACACTGATCGGTTAACATTTTGACAACCATTTGCGATCGCCAACTTAGCGATCGTAATTTTTTTGGCGGTTCATCTAAATTTCGTATATAACAGCACGAATTCAAGACTTGGATGCGAGCTAACTTTAGGGAGATGCACATTGAATAGGCTTCAAATGACAACATTAGGGTTAGCTATAAGTATGAGCTTACCGACGACAGCACAAACCCTAGAGCAAGCCGTTGCGTTCACTTTAGAAAGCAATCCTGAAATCAAAAGTGCTTATAATGAATATGTCAGTAAGCGATATCTTAATGATGCTTCTGGTGGTGCTTATCGTCCAAGTATAGATTTGGATGGAGGTATTGGTTACGAGCATACCGATCTAGCAACTAACTCAAGCACGACCGATCTGACTCGGAAAGAAGCGACAATTACGCTAACCCAGCTTATTTGGGATGGGGCTAATACATCGAATGATATTGACCGTACTGCGGCTGATGCGGAATCAGTGCGTTATCAATTGATATCTAATGCTCAAGATATCGCATTAGAAGTGACCAAAGTTTATCTCGATGCGGTAAAAGCCTATGAAGTGCTTTCACTCTCTGAAAACAACCTCGCAACACACAAAAAAATATACAGCGATATTCGCAAGCGTGTTGAGTCAGGTATTGGCTCAACGGCAGATATGTCGCAGGTAGAAGCACGTATTGCTAAAGCGCACGGTAATTTACTTGCGGCGCAAAACAACCTTTTTGACACTCATACACAATTCAAAAGGCTTGTGGGTCAATCTCCGCTAGGGTTAACCTTCCCTCGCGCAGATGCAGGCGCTATCCCTTACACGGTTGATGGTGCATTAGCAAAAGCGTTTAATCAGCACCCAGTAATTAAGATTGCACAAGCCGATGTAGACTCAGCGAAATTTCAATACAAGCAATCTAAGAGCACCAACTACCCAACGGTTTCTTTTGAAGCCGCTCAAACCTGGCGCGATGATGCCGGTGGCACTCCAGGCAGCAGTGACGAGTTTTCTGCGATGGTTCGTTTAAGATACAACCTTTACAACGGCGGTTCAGACCAAGACCGTGCAGAAAGTGCCGCTTATCAACTAAACAAAGCGAAAGACCTTCGTGAAAGTACGTTCCGAAACGTAGAAGAAAGTTTACGCCTTTCATGGAGTGCCCTTGATTTAACCGTTCAACAAAAAGAGTTCTTGTCAGATCACGTAGACTCGGCATCAGACACCGTTATCTCTTATGAGAAACAATACCGTATCGGTAAACGTACCCTTCTCGATTTGCTTAACACCGAGAACGAACTATTCGAAGCCCGTAAGGGCTATCTGGATGCCAAGTACGACGAACAATACGCGAAGTACCGAGTAATGAATGCAACAGGAAACCTGTTAACTGGGTTACGCGTCGAAACCCCTCAAGAATGGAATGAAAAGGTAGAATACTAATGAAGCTGATAAAGACTGTATTTCCGCTTTGTCTCATGCTTGTCTCTGCCAACGTTTTAGCTGAAACAAGCAATGAAGAATTTGAATATCGAGCTCTTCCAGACATCACGCAAATTTATGATCTCGAAGATGATGATAATGACGGCGTAATTAACGCGCGAGATTTATGTCCCGATACGCAAATTGGCGCTGAGATCGATAACGACGGTTGTGGTTCATATTTTGAATTGTCAGAAAAGAAAGAACTCCACATACTCTTTGCTAATAACTCTACGGAAATTAACCCTGTTTTCCTAGGGCAGATACGCCAGATGGCTGCGTTTTTGAAGCGTTACGAGGGTACATCGATTGAGTTACAAGGTTATGCCAGCAAAGTGGGCAATGCCAAACACAATTTAGAACTGTCAAAAGAACGAGCATCCAACGTAAGGCGTGCCCTTATCAGTAATGGTATTCAACCATCTCGAGTCAACATCGTGGGTCATGGCGATTCTGAATTCAGCAGTGACAACAGCCAAATTAATCACGCACTGAACAGAAAAGTTGTCGCTTCTGTTGCTGGGTTTAAAGGTAATATCAAAGAAGAGTGGCACATCTTCACCAAAATAAAAAAGTAGGCTCTATCCTGCGTTTACCATACTGAAACGTGATCTCAAGTTTACGTTTCAGTATGGTGATAATTCCTTGAATAGCATGTACCTAAGCCGTCTATAATGTTAATCTTGCATCGTTATCAACATAGAGAATTAATCCATGAGCAAACTAACAGCTGATACTCAAGCAAATCTAGAACTTTTCGTTTCTGAAACACAAGAAACTAAACTGGTATGGGGCCTTCGCAATGAAGAAGGTTGGCTAGCATGTGACTCAAGTGAATTCGAAAGCAGCGAAGTGATGCCTTTTTGGTCTTCAAAAGAAGATGCTCAGACTCACAACGTTGAAGAGTGGGCTGACTTCGAAGTATTAGAAATTCCACTAGATATCTTTGTAGAAGATTGGTTATTGACTCTAGCTGAAGACGGCGTTCTTGTTGGTATTAACTGGAATGCAACATTAGAAGGCAAAGAACTTGAGCCTTCTGACCTAGCGAAATTATACATCTAATTTCCGATATCGGTCGTGCGAACAGTACGACCGATACACCTCTGATAAATATCAACAAATTAGAGACTTACCTCGCATAACCTCCTACCCATTCCATTCAAAAATTGAAGCAACATCAAACTAATAATAGAATATCGTTCTTTATCTGATAGATCGTTTCTTGTGACTCACTCTGTTTTTATTGCCCTTCTACTGTTCATTAGCTTTTATTCTCATGGCCAAGTATCAACGCAAGATCGTTACCAGGACTCTCCTTTCAACTCATCTAATTTGGATTCAAACACGACTCCAAATGCTGATTGGAATACACTCTATCTCTCGACTCTAACTCACTCCCCATCGCGTGCGTTAAACATGCTGCAAACCCGTTACACTGGCTCAACCGTCTATGGAGATAAGCTTTACCTTTCATCTTTGTTATACCAATACATGAGCCACCGAGATCAACCGTTCTATGGAATCGCTTCAAACGACAGTGAGTACCAAGCGATTGAACAAACGTTTATTTCTGCTTTAATGAAAGATGGCCAAGGCCAATATGAGGAAGCGCAACAAAGCTTTCTGACACTATTGGCGAAGATGCAATCACGTAGTGATTTGACTGGAAGAGCCCTGCTAAAATACCAGCTATGCCGATCGCTTAACGAACAAGCTAAATATCATCAAGCGAACTATTACTGTTCTGCGCTTCAATCAGATTTACATAACATCGCTGACCCTGTGTTACCAAAGTTTGGTACTTATCGAGTCATCGCTAACAATCACCATTTCCGCAGTGACTATCAAGCCGCGCTAGATACCTACCTATCACTGATAAACGTGTTCCCACAAGGACATGACATTTCGGGGATCTATAATGATGTGGGTAACTTGCTTAAAGAATTAAAGCAATATGAAAAATCGGCAGAGTACCTCAAAGAAGCACTCACATTAAGAGAAAGTGCTTCTGATTTGATGAAAGCACAAGTGCATCATAGTCTTGCAGATCTCTACCTTAACCAAGAGCAAAGTGACTTAGCAATTAACCACTTTCAAACAGCAAGAACACTGCTGAGCTCATCGTCGCATAGCTACGGTATCGCACTAACAAGTCTTGGCTTAGGAAAAGCTTACACTCAAATTAGAGACTATGATTTGGCAAGAGGTTACTTAGTCAACTCTCTGTCAGCTTCGAATGAATTAAGTAACGACGTCATTCGTATTAACGCTTACTTGGCGATAAGCGATATGTTCGAAGAGCAAAAGTTGACAACCGAGGCGCTCAATTATGCTCAGCAAGCTCTAGAAGTATCCGAGCAAGTCACAAGACACAAGTACATCGCTCAGTCACTCCTGCAGCTTTCTGATATTCATCAATCACTCGGCGATTACCAACAAGCTTTCTATTTCTACCAGCGATACTCGTCAATACAAATGGAAGCTAGAGACATCGACAATCGACTCGCACTCGAAGCCCTCGGCTTAACGCACGCCAAATATGAGCAGGAACTTGAGAGCTCTTTCCTGACACATCAGGCGAAGCTCGACCGCGTTCAAATTGAAAAAATGGAACATCAAAGATGGATGTACAACATCGTTGTTATTCTGTTGCTTTGTGCTGCAAGCTTTACGGTATTAGCAAACAAAACGATTCGCGCAAAAGCTTCCATCGATGCTATGACAAAAGCGTATGGCCGGACCGAGATCATACGAAGAATCAAAAGAGTCAGACGCTGTAAAGGAACGGAAAAGCAACATGTCCTCGTTCTGCTTGATCTGGATAAATTCAAGACGATCAATGATGAACATGGACACCCTACCGGTGATAGAGCACTCGTCCATATTAGTCAACAAATAAGAAAGCACTTAATGAGTGATGAATTGTTTGGCCGCTTAGGCGGTGAAGAGTTTCTTATCATGCTGACCGACACTAAACCTTCTGAAGTACGAGAGCGTGTTGAAGAATTGCACTACGCAATATCAAGCACTGTCTTCTTATCAGAAAGCAAAAAGCCACTTAATGTAACCGCGAGTTTTGCTTATCTAGCAACCTCAAACGCATTAAGTGACTTTGATGACTTGTACTCTGTGCTTGACCAAGCACTGTATCAAGCAAAGAGCAACGGCCGAAACTGCATCATTGATGCTTACAACGAACCAATTGATTGACCTGAGGTTATTTATTCTCAGTCTGTTTGCGAACCAACTCAGCCATAATACCTTCACGATCACCTAGGTAATCGTTAAGGCCAACTTTACGCAGTTCACACGCTGGGCAATCGCCACAACCATCACCGATGATGCCATTGTAACAAGTCAGTGTTTTATTGCGAACAAGCTCAAGTGCTGAGTACTGGTCGGCCAACGCCCATGTTTCAGCTTTGTTGAGCCACATTAACGGTGTTTTAATATCAAGCGGCTTGTCCATACCTTGTACAAGCGCAGAGTTCATCGCTTTCACAAAGTCATTACGACAATCAGGGTAGCCTGAGAAATCAGTTTCACACACGCCCGTGATTACGGTATTTGCACCGATTTGGTAAGCGTAAATACCCGCCAAAGTTAAGAACAGAATATTACGACCAGGAACAAAAGAGTTTGGTAGTCCATTCTCTTGTAGCTCATGAGACACAGGAATATCGTCACGAGTCAGAGAGCTGATAGCCAGTTCATTCAACAGAGTCACATCCATCACTTTGTGCGCTTTCACACCAAGCTCTTTCGACAACGACTCCGCAACTTCAATCTCGAGTCTATGGCGCTGACCATAGTCAAACGTAATCGCATGAACTTCATCATACTCTTTTAAAGCTTGAACAAGACACGTTGTTGAGTCTTGACCACCACTGAATACTACGACTGCTTTTTTCATCTTAAATCCTTACGAGAATCTTCTACTAGCGACTTATCTAGACCAGTAAACAAATGCAACCTATGCGATGCTCAAATATTTGTGAGTTTGAATAGATAAACGCCAGTTACGTTCAATACAGGTATCAATACACAGTTGCGTTGCACGTTCTTTTTGGCTAATAGGTTGAAGTGCAATGACTGTATTTTCAGGAACATCGGCTCTAGCAATAAGAGCATCTAGTTGCTCGATATCTTTACCTGTACCAACAGGGTGCTTGATTTCATTCGCACGAACGAGTGCGCTATCAAGGATATCCAATTTGGCTTTCATTGCGACCTTTGGTGACACCGTAACCCAAGTACCCAGTGTGGCTTTTACTTCCGATGTTCCGCTGGTCTCAATCTGACAGCGACAACCGTGCTGCTCAAATGCTTCAGTAAGAGGGACAAGATCATAGATGCACGGCTCACCACCGGTAATCACAATGTGCTTAGCGGTGTAACCTTGCTTGATGTATTCATTCACGATTCCTTGCGCATCAATTGCAGACCAAGTCGGTGAATCCTCTGTCTTAACCATAATATCACCAAGGCTCGTTTCATCTTCTGGCAACGCTTCCCAAGTCTGTTTGGTATCACACCAAGAACAGCCTACAGGGCAAATTTGCAGTCGAACAAAAACAGCAGGAACGCCGGTAAATACGCCCTCGCCCTGGATGGTTTCAAACATTTCATTAATCTTGTACAACTTACCCTCAGCTCAATCATTTGATGAAATTAATCAACCGCAGACCTTAAAGCACTTGCCCCTTTTGGTCAAACAAATGAGTACTGATAAATGAGTTGATCAAAGCCCTAGCCTGAACTTTCAAGTTCCCTTATCCTTTCGCCCATTAGATTTCGTTAGCTTTTAATTTTTTAGTAAGGAACAACATGTACAAACTGATTGCTCTTGATATGGATGGCACACTGCTCAACAGTGATAAAGTAATTTCTCAAGAGAACAAAGACGCGATTGCCAAAGCACGCGCTGCAGGTGTGAAAGTGGTTCTGGCTTCTGGTCGTCCTTTAGAAGGCATGCAGAGTAAGTTAGACGAGCTTTCAATCAACGGCGAAGATGACTTTGTGCTCTTCTACAACGGCTCTATGGTTCAAAACGTCTCTACAAAAGAACTCATTCATAGTGAGATCAGCAATGGTAAAGCCGCGAAAGAGATCGCAGCCCTCGCTGTACAGCTTGGTGGTTATGTTCATGCATTCAGCAAGATTCATGGCTTAATCACGCCTGAAAACAATGAGTACACAGCTATTGAAGCGCGTATTAATGGCTTAGAGATTACCGAGTTCGACTTTTCTCAACTAGAAGATGACCACGAAATCATCAAAACTATGATTGTCGCAGAACCAAGCAAGCTGACTGAAATCATCGGCAAGTTGCCACAAGAGCTTAAGACTCAATTTACTATCGTGCAAAGTGCACCATTCTTCTTAGAGTTCCTAAACCCAAATTCAAACAAGGGTGTCGGTATTGAGGCGATAGCTAAGCACTTGGGTATTACAGCAGAAGAAGTAATCTGCATGGGTGACGCTGAAAACGATCATCATATGCTTGAATACGCTGGCCTTGGCATTGCAATGGAAAACGCAATGGAAGAAACCAAGAAACTGGCGGATCACATCACAGCGAGCAACGACGACCATGGTGTAGCGGTCGCGATTGAGAAGTTTATCTTCAACTCATAAACGCTCAGCAGCTATAGTGAGAATTACTTTTTGCTTGTTGCACAAATGACAAAGGCTGTGCACTGCACAGCCTTTTTTGATTTTATATTAGTCGGTTCGCCTACTCTCTTTTCCATGGCAGACGAAACGCCACTACACCAAATAGAATCAAGATTGGGAAACGTAAGGTCTCAACGATAAATGAAGCGATGCCACTGAATGAGACGAAACTTCCTGCCCAGCTAATCAGCAGATTCCCCGCTAACAACATCGCCATCACTCCAAATACAATCTTGAATGAGAACTGGCCGACCAAAGGCTTCGAATCCGTTAACGTTACTAAGCATGCAATCGTCATCAAAATTGCTACCCAGAAAGAGAATGTTGGCAGTGGCCATATCACCGTGAGAACAATCGACAGTAAGCACAATGCCCACCAGACACCTTTAGAGCTTAATAAGGCACTAATATCAACATCAGGTTTCGCATCTAATCTCACGATGTGCCAAGTCGTTAACGCGCCCAATACGCCTCCCATTAAGACATCACTAAAGAACGCACTGCCTGAATAAGACGTAAATAGCATAATCCACAGTAGGCCCGCGAGCACTATCAAAATCGATTTTTGCTCCAAGAGGCGCTTTAGTTTCCAAAAGACTAACAAGGTTAAACTCACCCACAAGCCAGCCAATAAACTTGGAAAGCTATAGCCACTGCTCATCACTAGCTTCAATGTTGGCAAGTAAGCATGCGGACGTGGAAAACCAAACCCTTGGTGGGCGATTAAAGTGAGCAATGTCACCGAGATCAAAGTGAAGCCAAACTTCAACGCGAAGTTACGGCCAAAATGCCAAGCAATTAGCGGCAATATCACGATGAAAATCCATGGCTTCGCTAACGAGTCAGTTAAAAGCACAGTATTCGCAAACACGCTTGGCATATTATCGAACGCGTTTTGAAGCGACACAATCCAATTTAATTCAACTTGATGGACTTTCGGTGCCGCGCCCACCAGCTCAGTCACATACGTCACAGGTTGATCTGTCGCGGATAAAAAGAATTCGTTAATCTCAGACCATTGCTCAGGGTAACGGTATTGGTTGGCTTGCAACTCCGTAGGTGGCAATAACATCGCGCGACTGACTTCCACACCGTAATGAGGAGCAAACCAGATTGGTAGCTCAAAGCCACCTAACTCATTTCGAGCTTTGTAACTGATCACTTCAGAGTCAGAGACACAATCATACACAACGGCACTATCGGTATAACCCAGTACATCACCGACCGTTACCGACAAACCCGCCTCTTCCCAAGTTTCTCGTTGCGCCGCGACCGATGGCGGTTCACCAGAAACCACAGTGCCTCCCGGTAGAGACAATTGACCTGTAATCAACTCATCAACCAACACGATTTGGTTATCAGCACGTACTACACACAAGGCGCCCGCAATATGATCTGGCAAAGTGTTGTTTGCCCAAGCGGAAGTAGTACTCAAAAGAGACAGTATGAAAACTAATAGATATCGAATAACCAACGAGTTTACCTAAAAAATAATAGAAGAAATTTAAGACTGCTGTTGCAGTTGAACTATTGTAATCAAAGCCGCACAAAATCGCTGTCTACGTTTTGTGCAAAGCCTTCCTCATCCATTGAATGTGAGGTGTGAACCCCATTTTTTGATAGAAGTCCTTGGCAGGTGAGTTAAAGTCCCAAACTTCTACAAAGACTTGTTCAACCCCATAATCATCAAAAGTACTTTCAACTTTGTTAAACAACTTTTCAGCAATGGATTCTTTTCGATAATCAGGCAAGACAAACAGTTCATCGACACTTCCCATCGGCACTGGTTTACTCACCGTTGAGATAAGCTCACAAAAATGCCCAGAGATAAAACCAACAATGAGCTCACCTTTTAATGCCACATAAACCAAGCATTCAGGATCATCCAAGTATCGTGCAATGCTTTTTTCCTGCTCAATCTCTTCTGCCGTTTTAAAATGCTCTGGACTTGCAAGGTGATGGTGATGGTGGAGATCGAACATTAACTCGTTAAGTTGTTCCAAATCCGCGTGCTTTGCGGCCCTTAAGGTGACATTCATGACTATTGCGCTTCTCAAACCAAATTAATATCTAAACTGAGTCTAGTTTACTTGCCGTGAGTATCTATACAAGTTATTGAATTAATTCATTGTTTGAAGTGTGTATTTTAGATACAAAAACGGCCACATTACGTGGCCATTCTGTTTGAATGATTTTCAATTAAACGAATGTCGAGGCTTTAGCTTTAGCTTTAGCTTTAGCTTTAGCTTTAGCTTTAGTTGTAGCTTTATGCACCGTTGTCCTCTTTCTCTTCTTTGAGATCAGCAAGCTGTTGTTCTAGTTCAATAAGCTTAATTTCAGCCTCTACTTCAGCAACTCGCTTTTCTGCATCGGTGCGATTGTCTTGCGCTAGACCATCGGCAGTGACTTGGGTTCGTTGTGCGTTTCTTGCATCATCCGTATCTTTCATTGAACCAGCAACACCACCGGTCACACCACCCAATGCAGCACCCTTCGCGGCTAAGCTCGCATCTCCAGTTAGAGCGCCTGCTGTCGCTCCTAATAAAGCACCACCCACAGCACCACGATTACGTGCAGCATTCTCATTTTCGTTATCCATTGCTGGAGATGCGCAACCAGAAAGAGTCACAATCAGTGTCGCTAAAAGAAAAGGTTTAGTGAATTTCATAGGAGTCTCGCTTAGTTCTTCGTTTGGAGTAGAGCCATCTTAAGCAGAACCGTTAATGAGATAAATAAAGCTACGTTTAGACGATACATCATGTTCAGTTATGTATCATTCAACCATCGCATAAGTGCTTATTGATATATATCTTTGAGCTCGCCTTAGCCTGACAAACAAAAAAGGCGACCAATTAGGTCGCCTCAATCGCTCTTAGCCTTTGGACCAAAAGTTTTGCATATTTTCTGCACTAGGTGGTGGCCTAACACCGCAATCTCGATAATGATTTTTATCGCCGATCCCCAGTATCTTGCCATTTTCGTCATCAATCATTGCGGCAACTTTAACACCGTCTCCCACATGACGAGTTAACACAACAATTTCACCGGCTCTTTCAGACCTTACCGCGCCTAAGATTTGATATTCGTAGCGGCCTTTCCTTGAATTAACGATCATCTTCGAGTTAATCGGGTCGGCTTCATACCCCACGCCCATATCAAAAACCGCTTGATAGAGATCGACGCCAGTCTTGGACACACATTTAAATATCTTGGGATGACTCAATGGCTCTAACAACGCCCTACTCGCTTCATCCTTTGAAATACTGGCACTAGCAGCACCACTGACCAGTAAAGCAATCAACCAAAAGTAAGCGCGCATAAAAAAGACCTCAATATGTGGGGTTCATAATGAGGTCATAGTAAACGCAATGGATAAGCGGATGAATAAAGTAGAGTTTAGGTAAACCATCACGCTGGGTTATACATTAATAAACAAGCCGAAGGTGAGATTACCTAAACTGCGACGTCTATTTGCCGAGCTTTTCAGCTATTTCAGTTAAGCTGGTAGGGTCGTCAATCGTCGAAGGCACCACATATTGCTCGCCTTCTGCGATTTGTCGGATGGTTCTGCGTAAAATCTTACCCGAGCGCGTCTTAGGCAGTCTCTCAACCACCAAGGCTTGCTTAAAGCATGCAACCGCACCAATCTCGTTACGAACCTTACCCACTAACTCAGCTTGCAGTTCAATGCCATCGACTTTCACGCCATCTTTCAGCACAACTAAACCAAGAGGTAGCTGCCCTTTTAAGCCATCGTGAATACCGACTACCGCGCATTCTGCAATGGCTGGGTGACCACCCACGATTTCTTCCATTTCTCCCGTCGACAGACGGTGTCCCGCTACGTTTATCACATCGTCGATACGGCCCATGATAAATAGATACCCATCTTCATCAAGATAGCCACCGTCCCCAGAAACATAATAGCCCGGGAACTGACTCAAATAGCCGGATTCAAACCGGTCATGATTGCGCCATACCGTGGGTAAACAACCAGGCGGCAATGGTCGTTTAAGTGCCACAAACCCTTGTTGATTCGTTTGTGCGATTTCACCCAATTCATTGAGGATCTCCACTTGGTAACCGGGTACTGGCTTGGTTGAAGAACCCGCTTTTACAGGCAAAGATTCAAGCCCTGTTGGATTGGCAGAAATAGCCCAACCCGTTTCGGTTTGCCACCAGTGGTCGATAACCGGTTTATTGGTATGAGATTCAACCCAATCCAATGTTGGCGGGTCTAAGCGCTCGCCAGCCATGAAAATCGACTTGAGCGATGATAAGTCATACTTGGTGAGCAACTCGCCTTCAGGATCTTCTTTCTTGATTGCTCTAAACGCTGTTGGCGCAGAAAACAATACATCGACGTTGTACTCTTCACACACACGCCAGAATGCGCCGGGATCTGGCGTTCTTACTGGCTTACCTTCAAACAAAATGGTCGTACAACCATGAATCAATGGTGCATAAACAATGTAGGAATGCCCCACTACCCAGCCGACATCAGAAGCCGCCCAAAATACGCCATCTTGCGGCATATCGTAGATAGTGCTCATAGAGTATTTCATGGCGACCGCGTGACCACCATTGTCACGAACCACGCCTTTTGGCTTACCCGTCGTCCCTGATGTATACAAGATATATAGTGGGTCAGTTGCTAGAACAGGCACACACACATGAGGCAATGCATCGCTAACCGCTTGTTGCCAAAGTACATCGCGTTCATTGTTCAATTCGGCTAGAGACAGCTCTCTTTGGAATACCACCACTTTTTCGGGCTTCCAACGACTGTCCATGATCGCTCGATCAACCATCGGTTTATATGGCAAGACTTTGTTTATCTCGACACCACAGGAGGCAGTAATCAAGACCTTCGGTTCAGCATCTTCGATACGAACGGCAAGCTCATGAGGAGCAAAACCACCAAACACCACCGAATGCACCGCGCCTAGTCGAGCACAAGCCAGCATTGCCATTGCCGCTTCAGGAATCATTGGCATGTAGATCACCACACGATCGCCTTTGGTAACGCCTTGCGTGGCTAACATACCTGCGACTTTTGCCACTTGGTCACGCAATTGATTGTAAGTGTATGAGGATTGATTTCCTGTAACTGGAGAATCGTAAATCAGCGCGGTATTGCCACCACGGCCATTTTCACAATGGTAATCAAGCGCCAACCAGCAGGTGTTCATCACCCCATCAGGAAACCAACGTTCAATACCGTTATCGTCAGTTTGTAATATCGTTTTTGGTGGTTCAAACCAATCTATCGCTTGTGCTTGCGTTTCCCAGAACGAATTGGGGTCTTCCCTAGCCCATTGATACTCGGTGATGTAATCTGTTTTTCTGTTCATTCGATTCGTAGCAGACATAGTGCCTCCTCCATGATTTATCCATTATTCCAAGCGCCTAGCTTTTGGCAGTAGCACTTGATTGCACTCTTTTCTCAGCGTTGTGTTCGTGAACATTTAACCGTTCACGACAGTCGCTTTACTTGGGAAAAGGCACACGAATGGCACCTTCCATGATCACTCGGGCACTGCGACTCATAATCGCCCGTTCTATTTTCCAACCGCTTTCCGTCTGAATAGCTTTAGCACCCACTTTTAAGGTTCCTGATGGATGACCAAAGGTCACAAAATCTCGGGAACCCTCACCGGCTGCCAAGTTCACTAACGTACCTGGCACACTCGCCGCTGAAGCAATGGCGACCGCAGCTGTCCCCATCATGGCGTGATGCAGTTGTCCCATAGACAAAGCACGCACCAGAAGGTCAGTATCTTCGGCAGCAACCGATTTACCACTGGAGGCTTGGTACGCTTGAGGCTTAGCAACAAACGCGACTTTAGGTGTGTGTTGGCGTGATTCAGCTTGTTCTAAAGAATCAATAAGACCCATAGCTACTGCACCATGTGCTCGGATGGACTCAAACAGAGCCAAGGCTTTGGCATCGCTATTGATATCGGATTGAAGCTCTGTGCCTTGGTAACCAACCGATTCAGCATCGACAAAAATGGTGGGTATTCCGGCATTGATGTATGTCGCTTTAATACACCCCAGATCTGGAACATCTAAAAAATCGACAACATTCCCTGTTGGGAACATAGAGCCACTCGCATCGGCTGGATCTAGGAAATCGACTTGGATCTCAGCGGCGGGGAAAGTGACACCATCGAGCTCAAAGTCACCTAACTCTTGGACTTTCCCATTGGTGATAGGTACATGAACAATAATGGTTTTCTCTATGTTCACTTGCCATACTCGCACTTCGACCACACCGTTTTCTGGAATACGATTCGAATCGACTAAGCAACTATGAATTGCAAATGGGCCCACTGCAGCAGACAGATTGCCGCAGTTACCGCTCCAATCGACAAACGGCTTGTCTATTGCTACTTGGCCGAATAAGTAATCAACATCGTGATCGGCTTTACTGCTTTTCGAAACAATAACGGTTTTACTGGTACTGGATGTTGCACCACCCATGCCGTCGGTTTGTTTGCCATAAGGATCTGGACTACCAATCACGCGCAGAAGTAATGCGTCTCGAGCTTCTCCGGCAACTTGCGCAGCTTCAGGTAAGTCACTTAAGTTGAAGAAAACGCCTTTACTTGTTCCGCCCCGCATGTAGGTAGCAGGTACTTTTATCTGTTTGATGTTCATAACTAGCTCCTACTGTGCGAGAAAGTCTTTAGCGAAACGTTGCAATACGCCACCAGCGCTGTACACATTCACTTCGTCTGCGGTGTCTAGTCGGCAGGTCACAGGAACATCAAGCTTTTCACCGTTTTTACGAGTGATAACTAGAGCCAAATCAGAACAGGCTTCAATGTCACCGTACACGTCGTAAAGCTCGGTGCCGTCCAGTTCTAAGGTGTTGCGATTGTTCCCCGCTTTGAATTGCAGAGGCAGCACGCCCATGCCAACCAAGTTGGTTCTGTGAATTCGTTCAAACCCTTCAGCAACAATCACTTCAACACCCGCTAAGCGCACACCTTTGGCAGCCCAATCACGTGATGAACCTTGGCCATAATCGGCACCCGCCACGACAATCAAAGGCTGTTTACGGTTCATGTAGGTTTCTATCGCTTCCCACATTCGCGTAACTTGGCCTTCGGGTTCAACTCTTGCTAATGAACCTTGCACGACTTCTCCAGCGTCTTTCACCATTTCATTAAACAGCTTCGGGTTAGCGAACGTCGCTCGTTGCGCGGTTAAGTGATCACCTCGATGAGTCGCATAAGAGTTAAAGTCTTCTTCTGGCACTTCCATTTTCGCCAAGTACTCACCTGCCGCACTCGAAGCGAGAATCGCGTTTGAAGGCGATAGATGATCGGTGGTGATGTTGTCGCCAAGAATAGCTAACGGTCTCATACCAGAAAGGCTTTGTTCTCCCGCAAGAGCCCCTTCCCAATAAGGTGGTCTGCGAATATAGGTACTTTGAGGTCGCCAGTCATAAAGCGGTTCAGTCGTCACCTGTTCCTCGTCTGGCTGGAACATTTTCACGTAGATTTGTTGGAATTGCTGAGGCTTAACATGTTCACCGACAACAGCATCGATCTCCGCATCACTCGGCCATAAATCACTTAAGTAGATTGGCTTGCCGTTGCTGTCAGTGCCTAAGCTGTCTTTCTCGATATCAAAGCGAATCGTGCCAGCCAAGGCATAAGCAACCACCAATGGCGGTGATGCTAAAAACGCTTGTTTGGCATAGGGATGGATTCGACCATCGAAGTTGCGATTCCCTGACAACACAGCGGTTGAATACAGGTCGCGGTCGATGATCTCTTGTTGGATAGCAGGATCTAGGGCTCCGCTCATACCATTACAGGTAGTACACGCATAACCCACGATACCGAAGCCTAATTGTTCAAGTTCGGGAAGCAAACCTGCCGACTCGAGATAGAGCTTGGCAACTTTAGAACCTGGAGCAAATGACGTTTTCACCCACGGCTTACGAACTAATCCAAGCTGATTGGCTTTCTTAGCCACTAATGCTGCGGCGACCACGTTTCTTGGGTTGCTGGTGTTGGTACAAGAAGTAATTGCCGCAATGATTACGGCACCATCGGGCATCTGATCATCGCTGTACTCCTTAGCATGCTGCTCTTTCCAAGATGCTTGACTGATGCCTTGTTCAGCCAGCTCTCTGGTTGGCAAACGACGATGGGGATTGGATGGCCCTGCAAGATTGCGCTCAACCTTCGATAAATCAAACTCTAATACACGCTCATATTGAGCAGAATCGAGATCGTCAGCCCATAACCCGGTTTGCTTGGCGTAGCGTTCAACTAATTCAACCTGCTCAGGCTCTCGACCGGTGAGCTTCAGGTATTGAATAGTCTGCTCATCGATATAGAACATACCCGCTGTCGCACCGTACTCTGGCGTCATGTTGGAGATGGTTGCGCGGTCACCAATGGTCAGAGCACGAGCCCCTTCACCGAAGAATTCCAAATAGCTTGAGACCACTCTCTCATTGCGAAGGAACTCAGTAATCGCAAGCACAATATCCGTTGCAGTTATCCCTTCTTGTCGTTGACCCGTCAGTTTAACGCCGACAATATCAGGCAATCGCATCATCGACGGACGACCGAGCATCACTGTCTCAGCTTCCAAGCCGCCCACACCAATCGCAATAACGCCCAGAGCATCAACGTGCGGTGTATGGCTATCGGTACCAACACAGGTATCAGGAAACGCGATGCCTTCTTTAGATTGAATAACTGGAGACATTTTCTCCAAGTTAATCTGGTGCATGATCCCGTTACCAGCAGGGATCACACTCACGTTTTTAAACGCGGTTTTACACCATTCAATAAAATGAAAACGGTCTTCGTTTCTCCGCTCTTCAATCGCGCGGTTTTTATCAAAGGCTTCGCTATCAAAGCCTGCGTGTTCCACTGCCAGAGAGTGATCAACAATCAGTTGGGTTTCGACCACTGGGTTTACCTTGGCAGGGTCTCCGCCTTGGTCGGCAATTGCATCGCGTAAACCAGCCAAATCTACTAGGGCTGTTTGACCAAGAATGTCATGACATACAACGCGCGCAGGATACCAAGGAAAATCTAAGTCGCTCTTGCGTTCAATGATCTGTTTTAAGCTGTCTTCAAGCGTTTCAGAATCACAGCGTCTTACCAATTGTTCCGCCAACACTCGCGACGTATAAGGCAAGGTTTTATAAGCGCCCGGGGATATTGCTTCTACCGCTTCGCAAGCGTCGAAATATTCTAAGCCCGTTCCCGGTAGAACCTTTCGATACTTGTTTTCATCAAGATCTTGGTTTCTTTCAAGTTTTACATCAGACATACATCCACCATTATCTGTTAAATTCTATTCGTTGGTTCTCGAGGCCTTATCACATGAAGAGAAAAGTCACCTCGAGATATAAGTCGGCTCGATATAGAGGACTAACGTAGATGAATAGGCAGCCAGTCTTGATGCTCTGGGCCGGTATAGTCTGCACTTGGACGAATGATGCGATTATTTTCTCTCTGTTCGAACACGTGCGCCGTCCAACCCGTAAGGCGGCTCATCACGAAGATCGGAGTAAATAATTTGGTTGGAATATCCATGAAGTGGTAGGCCGATGCGTGGAAAAAGTCCGCATTACAAAACAGTCCCTTCTCGCGCTTCATTACCGCTTCAACACGTTCTGAAACGGCGTAAAGCTGTTTATCACCCACCTCTTGAGCTAGCTCTTTTGACCAACACTTGATTAGAGCATTTCGTGGATCGCTCTCACGATAAATGGCATGACCGAAGCCCATGATTTTGTCTTTGTTAGCAAGCATCTGCATGATGTTAGTTTCTGCTTCATCAGCGGTTTGCCAATCTTGGATCATTTCCATCGCCGCTTCATTCGCACCGCCATGTAAAGGACCTCTCAACGTACCAATCGCTGCGGTGACACAAGAGTGGATATCTGACAGTGTGGATGCACACACACGAGCCGCAAAGGTTGAAGCATTAAACTCATGTTCCGCGTAAAGAGTTAGCGAGCAGTGCATCACCTTCTTATGAAGTTCACTAGGTGTTTTATCCGTTAGCATTTTCAAGAAGTAGCCACCTAGACAGGCTTCACTTTGATCTTCAGTATCAATTCGCACGCCATCATGGCTAAAGCGGTACCAATAACAAATAATGGCAGGGAAAAGCGCGAGCATTCGTTCAGTCGCAGGCAGTTGCTCGGAGAAGTCAGATTCTTGCTCTAAGTTACCCAACATTGAACAACCCGTTCTCATCACATCCATTGGATGAGCGTCTGCAGGGATCAGTTCTAAGGCCGCTTTCAAAGGTTGAGGCAAGCCGCGCAGACCAACTAACAAGGCTTTGTAGTCATCGAGCTCTTTTTCAGTGGGTAAGTGGCCTCTTAGTAGCAGATGCACCACTTCTTCGAACTGAGCATGATTAGCAAGGTCGGTAATATCATAACCACGGTAGGTTAAGCCGGTTCCTGATTTTCCTACCGTACATAGCGCCGTAGTTCCCGCACTTTGGCCACGTAGACCAGCACCACCGATTGCAGGTGCGCTTGCTGGTGCACTTGCTGTTTTTGCGCTTTGTTGTTGGTTTTCTGTTGAAGCCTTATCGACAGCTGCTTTATCACTCAAAGATACAGACATGGTGAACTCCTTTTCTGTGTTAGCCGCCTGCACTCTTTGGTGCTGCCTGTTTATGTGTCCGATGATCTTTATCATCGGTACTGGATATGGCGACTAACCATTTCACGTTATTGGATTAAGTTGATTTTTGATTAATTGAAACTGGTTTACCCTTCGCTTGAAAACAACTGATCAAGCTTATTCTCGTAGTCGTGGTAATTCAGGTGTTCGTAAAGCTCTTTTCGGGTTTGCATTGAATCCAACAGAGCTTCTTGATTGCCTTCAACTAACAAGTGCTTGTAAACATTCTCCGCCGCTTTGTTCATCGCACGGAACGCACTCAATGGGTAAAGCACCATGTCGACACTTGATTGGGCTAACTCGTTACAGTTGTAGAGTGGTGTTTGGCCGAACTCAGTGATGTTCGCGAGAATAGGCACGTGCTTACCCGTTGCAGATTTCAGCGCTGCCGAGAACTTCACGTATTGATCGAGTTGATTCATCGCCTCAGGGAAGATCATGTCTGCGCCCGCTTCAACACAAGCTATCGCTCGCTCAATCGCACTATCAATGCCTTCAACCGCCAATGCATCCGTACGAGCCATAATCACAAAGCTTTCGTCGGTTCTAGCATCAGTTGCAGCCTTAACTCTATCGACCATCTCTTGCTGACTTACAATCGCTTTATTTGGTCGATGACCACAGCGTTTCTGGGCCACTTGATCTTCCATGTGAATCGCGGCTGCGCCTGCCTTCTCCATCGCTCGAATGGTACGTGCAATATTGAATGCGCCACCAAATCCCGTATCGATATCCACCAGCAATGGCAGATCACACGCGTTGGTAATACGTTCAACATCGACCAACACATCGTTCAATGTCGTTATACCTAAATCAGGCAAACCATAAGACGCATTGGCGATGCCTCCACCCGACAAATAGATCGCCTGATGCCCCAAGTTCTTTGCCATCATCGCGCAATACGGATTCACCGTACCCACGATCTGCAATGGGTCGTTGTCTTGCACAGCTTGTCGAAACTTTGCTCCTGCTGATAACTTCATAATGACGCTCCCTGTTAATTGTTTATTTCTAGCTAATCTTTAAGACTTACGGCTTTTGGTTATCGCCAGCACTGATCTGCTGACAGGTTCCAATGGTCGCTTAATCAAGATCTTTGGATTGAATTTGTTGTTCTATAAGCAATCGACTACCCGAGATGTGTCGTCGCATTAGCATTTCTGCTAGCTCTTCATCGCGATTACGAATCGCTTGTAGGATGTATTTGTGTTCATCGAGCGCTTCTTTTGGTCGAGACTGAGCCCTAGGCGATTGATAGCGATACATGCGTAATAGGTGATAAAGCTCGTCACACAACAACGAAATGAGTTTGCTGTTACGACTCGCTTTGATAATTCGGTAATGGAAATCAAAATCTCCATGTTGATGAAAGTAAGAAGAACCTTCGACTTCATCGATGTGCTTTGAGTGTGTCGACAATAATCCTTCAAGCCCGATAAGCTCTTCTTGTGTGATGTGCCGCGCTGCTAAGCGAGCCGCCATGCCTTCCAATGCCTCTCGCACCGCGTAAAGCTCTAGCAGTTTGTCTGCCGAAAAAGTAATAACTCGAGCGCCGACATGTGGAATACGTTCGATCAGGCCAAGTCCTTCAACACGCATTATCGCTTCACGTAATGGACCTCGACTTACCTCGAAGCGTTTAGCCAGTTCAGGCTCCGAGATCTTACTGCCCGGTGCTAATTCACCGTTAACAATCGCCTCAACGAGGTACTCAGTCAGATTTTCCGACTTGGTGTTTTCTTTGTCGCTCACACGTGTTTTCGTGTTTGCACTTAAGGTGAGATCTTTTATCGCAGTATTCATATTCACGCTGCTCACTTCTGATTGTCGACCCTAACTGTCAACAATTTCATAACATGAACATAAAATACACGATCGAATTGTCGACAATCAAGTAGATTGTCGACAATTTAGACTAAGGTAGTATTTTTTATAGACGATAAAGTTTGTTAGAAAACACGAAAATAATGACTTAACCAACTGTTAATAAATGAATTAACCTAGGAGAGGCTCAACAAACCCTTACTTACCCTACAATTATTAGAAATCGATGTGTCGACAACTTGCCATCCACCTTTTAGATATAGTATTCATTTCTACTCATCAGCGATTTAGACCAAAAAAAAGAGAAGCAATGATCGCCTCTCTTTATTATTCACAAGGTTAACACTCTCAAAATAGGTTAATCACGAGACATCAACATGGTACTTGCCAATAACGACATTCCTATTAGCACTACCCCTAAGTTACCAATCTCACCAGCAAGCCCTAGTCCCCCACCAATTAAACAGTAATAAAACAATCCTAGAACCGCCCCTGCCGTGCCTGCTTGCTGTTTATAATTGACCAACGCCGTACTGAATATATTAGGACTTGCCATACCAAACCCTACAACCACAGCAGCCATTCCTAGTAGAAACCAAAGGCTGTCTTGGTAAAAGTACACCTGAACAGCCCCAACAAAGCTGATTAACACCGCGATCTGAATGAGTCGTTGGGAACCCCATTCTTTTACTAGCAATCGTTTATTCATCGAGCTTCCTAAAACGGAGGCAGCCGCCAAGATCACGCCACTGTAACCAAATTCTATGGAACTTAAGCCAAATTGGCTGAACATAAATGGTGCTAAAGAATAATAGCTAAACATCATGACATTAAAGCAAGCCACAAGAATCGCACTTTTCCAAATATCCCTATCTTTTAGCATTACCGTGAAAATACCAATAAAGCTGACTGTTTTAGTATCAGCAGGTTTCGTTTCGGGTAAAGAAAAGGCCGATACGATCAGCAATATAAAAGCCATGACAAGCAGTAAACTGAACACCACTAAGTGTCCAAAATATTCAGCAATCAATCCTCCTGACATTAAACCAACAACAGGGCTGATTGATACTGCAACAATTGCTAGCGAAAACACTTTCCCTAGCTCTTTTCCTTCATAGCTATCTCGCAATATTGTTTGACCAATAACTGAGCCTACCGCCGCCCCAAAAGCTGAAACAACCCGCGCAATCATGACCATATCAAACTGAGTTGCCGTGATGGCTAACAGGCAACCAACGCCATAAGTAAACAAACCACACAACATCGCTTTTCTGCGGCCAATAAGATCAGAAATTCGTCCCCAAAAAACAACACCCACAGCAAAAGCAATAAAGTAAATCGACAAGGTTTGACTTGCACTTGCCATTGATACACCAAAATAATCAACTAAGTGCGGCAATACTGGGCTGTAGATAGTTTCAACAATTTGGGGGAACATCAGCAGAATGATGATCAGTCCCATATGGGGTTTTTTATTCATATTATTCTCTTCTAAAACTGGAATAAGAGAAGTATATGGATTTCATTTGTGTTCAAATATCAACAGTAGAACAGCAAACATCAAAATAAGGACAAATCATGTTGATCGATGACAACACACCTTTTTATGTTGATGGAATGCCCTATCCCTTTGTCGGCATTGCCGCCCAAGTCGGCAGGCACGATTCTGGTATGCATACACACAACCGTGCACAATTGTTATTTGCACCACACGGTTGCATCAGTATTACCCTCGACGGAATGCATTGTGTGTTGCCGCCCACCAAAGTTGCCTGGATACCCGCGGGAATTGAGCATTGTGCAACCATGACCAATGTCGTGGCCTATCGTTCGCTTTATTTTGATCCTCTTCGCATTAAAAACTTGCCTGAAGAGTTAAGTATTCTTAACGTCACACCACTACTAAAGGAGTTGATCGAACGAATGGCTTTTTGGGATTGGGATAAACCTAGTGAAGAGCAACAAAACACATTGGCGTTGTGTTGCGAGGAACTTTCTTACGCAGAAAGGAACGAGCTAACGCTACCTTTACCCAAAGATAAACGATTAGCGTTGTGGTTAGAAAAAGTAAAACTAGGAACACAGTTACCTCAACCACTCAATGAAATGGCCAAGCATATTGGAGCAAGCAGCAAGACCGTTAGCCGATTATTCATCAAAGAAACGGGGATGCCTTACCAAGCTTGGCGTCAACAATGGAGGCTGTTAAGTGCCATTGAGCAATTGTCAGAAAAAAAGAGTGTCTCTGTGGTTGCCCACGAGTTAGAGTTCTCCAGTGACAGTGCGTTTATTCATTTCTTTAAGCAACACACCGGAGAAACCCCAACTCACTACATGAAGTGAGGTCAACAGCCATTCATGCTTTCTGGCAAAGTTAAGCAGCGACGCCTTCAACTACATATTTTGATAGGTCTACATGATCGATCTGTTCCGGTTTTAAATACGTTTCGGCATAACGGATATGTGTCCCGCTAGTTAGAAACAACCTAAACAGTTCTATATCGAGATGCTCGTCCAACGCCATTTTGTACATGATATCGACAGCAACACTAATCGGCTTCGCTTTCTTGTACGGCCTATCCGCAGCAGTTAGCGCCTCAAAAATATCCGATATCACGAGAATACGTTCTGGAATTGAAAGATCGTCGCCAGTCAACCTCCTTGGATATCCAGTGCCTTTGAGTGTTTCATGGTGCGTCGAAGCATAGCGAGGAACACGGCTTAGTTCTTTCGGGAATGGCAGGTTCTCAAGCATCTTAATCGTGCCAAGCATATGCTCATTTATCTTGAATCGGTCTTCAGCAGTTAACGTGCCACGTGCAATGCTCAGATTGTAGACTTCGCCTAAGTTGTATAGGTGCTCCGGCACATCCATTTTGATTTGATATTTCGGGTCGAACTCTAACGGCCTATCTCTTTTCACTATATGTTCAGGCTTATCACTTAACAGCAGCTCTGTCGCTGGCAAGCTTGAACTCGATTCTCGATTCAAGGCTTCTATCGGTGATAGACCAAGTTGGTCATCAAAATTACGCATCCAAGTCGTCTCAGCTATCGAACGAATACGAGCAACTTTGTCGTCACTCATGAACTCACCACCAACGTTCGACGTAGCGATAAAGGCAAAGTCATCTTGTAGCTGCTGCTTCGTTGCCGTAAGTTCATCGGCTATCAGTTGCGTTGATAGCGTACCATCAAGTTGTTTTCTCAAAGCGGTGATTTCCGCATCACGCCAAAGTACTTCAAATCGAGTTCTCACCTCGTGGATTCGGTTGTAGTTCGCTTCTAACTTCGTACCTTTATCGACGAT
Source organism: Vibrio sp. G-C-1 (assembly GCF_021728015.1). Taxonomy (NCBI): domain Bacteria; kingdom Pseudomonadati; phylum Pseudomonadota; class Gammaproteobacteria; order Vibrionales; family Vibrionaceae; genus Vibrio; species Vibrio sp. G-C-1. The sequence continues at coordinate 87,968 of NZ_JAKKCR010000012.1, forward strand.
GTGTTCCGGTGTCGTGATCTTGCCACAATCATGAAGCCAAGCCGCAATTCTAAACTCACGGCGTTCGTCATCATTTTTAAACTCAAAGTCTTTGAAGTGCTCAGACTGCGATTGTTCCGCCGCGTCAGCCAGCATCAAGCCGAGTTCTGGTACACGATTACAATGCCCTGCCGTATAAGCGGACTTATCATCGATCGCTTGAGCGATGAGCTTGATAAACGACTCAACAAACGCCTCTTGCATCTGTTCATGTCGTTTAATCTCCATAGCCATATCTTTTACAGCAACAGATAATTCCCACACTTCTTTGATTCGAGTATCAAGAATTGTCACGTTGTCATAATCACGCAGCTTAACCTTATGAGTCTCTTCCTCTAATTGGCGAATTGGATGCACTATCGGCGCACCAAAAACCCAAGCAATAGGCAACGTCAAACTCATCAGTAACACCGTTACACCAACAGAGGTTGCTAGACGTTTATTGACTGTACTGAAGACTTCAGATTCGGGAATCAATACCGCAAAATACTCAGAGTAGTGTTCGCCCGTGTCTATTTTCTTTAAATAGAGATGCTTGATCTCGCCATTCAACTCTACCCTTACCATACTGCCTTCAACCGTTGCTTCCTTAGTCAAATCATAAAGTTCAGTATAAGGAACCGTCGTATTCGTATTAAAGCCGGTATCATGCAGCCACTTTTTCGCTAAGGCATCAAGTTGTTCACCACTTAACTTACTGATAGCTTGATCAATGATTGGGAGCAATTGTTTATGCTTGCTCTGCAGCACCAAATGGAATTGGTTTGAGTAGTTCTGTTTTAGATCTTCTAGAGTCCCATTGACAACAAGGCCTGGCTGGAAAAACCTATCTAATGCAAACGAGAGTACGGGTTCTGCTTCTAAGAAAGCAAAGTTCTCTTCGCTTTCAATTGAATTAAATGCAGACTCTAGGTTTTCAAATTCAACTAAATCAATGTTCGGAAAATCCTCTCTCAACTTAGGAATAATTGACCACCCAGATAAAATGGCAACTTTTTTACCCTCAAGCTCGGCATAATTAGTGACAACCTTCGCGCCGACCCTTGTCACGATAGAAAATGGCAATTCATAAATTGGAGTCGTGTATAGGCCATCTATGCCATTATTTTTATAATGTTGAACCGATTGCAGGCCATCAATACTTCCTTCTTGAAACTTACTGACAAGCTCGCCCCAAGAGAAACCATTAACAAATTCAAACCTGATCCCTGTCATCTCACCAATCATTTTAAGAAGGTCTATCGCATAGCCGTTTGGTTTTCCCGCCACTGAAAAGTCCATCGGCCCCCAATCATTTTGATTAGACACTAACAGCGGAGGGGTATCGTTAACCAAGGCTTGCTGATCAGACGATAGCATCAATGTTGATACATCAAACTCCGATTCCTGATTGTTAACCTTGAGGTTAGACGCAATAATATTACCCGATTTCGAATATAAAAAAGACTCAACCTTACTGTCTTCTGCTAAGCCAAGCGCCGTACCTGATAGTTTGCTAGCCAAAGAAGACAACACAATATCAATACCAATCACATGTTGAACTTCTGATTCGATTTTCGAATCAAACGCTAAAGAATAAGTTTGCCCGGTAATTTGTAAATGCTGGAAAAGATATGGCTGAGTTTTTTCGACCGACTGAATATTGGCAGAAACATACCAAGGCCTCGTTGTTGGAAGGTAGTTGCTCTGCTCCGTAGTTGAGTTTCTTAGAGTAAACTCTTGGTCAAAATATTTCGTCGTACGGACGCGCTCCTCCCCTATATTATGAATCTCAACCACAACCCAACGGTCCGTTTGTTGTGCACCGATTTTTTCTCTAACGACAGGGGCAGATTCTAGATTAATAATTTGGAAAAAGTTTTCATTAGATGAGCCAATGTAAATACTATAAAAGAGAGGGTTATCTTTAATTGCTTCTGAAAGAATACTACGCGACTCTTCTTTCGATATTTTGTTACTTATAGAACGTTTCACTGAAGAAAGTAAACGCGCGGTATTGGCTGCGTCAGAATCAACCGCGCCGATATAGTTACTCAGCTCTTGGGACACCATCGTCAACTTTGATAGGGTATTCTCAGTCGCCATTTTTTTACTGAAGTAATATTGCAGTGAAACCGCAACAACAGCGGTAAGAAATGTCGCGATTAAAAACATTCCTCCAACAGTAAATCGTAACGAAATTTTTTTGTCTGTCATTATTCGATCCTTGAATAACCACTAGCTCAGAAATGTAACGTGCCAGCTATAATCATATTATTACAGTAGCACTGCACACCTAGCAACATATTATTCTATATATTAAAGAGCGCCTCTCCATATCACTCTTTGTGTCGCAATAAGCACCCTCTTTAATGATACACAGCAGTATAAAGCGACCAACAGTCAAAAAATTGTTCACATAAACTCAAGAAAAACCTAGTTATTATTGCTAGAGGAATCCTACAGCCACCTCCCCGTGAACTTTATGAACAATATTAATCCAATGTTCTTTATTCTCAATATCGCCGCATTACAGACATTTCGTTAACACACCGTTAACTTTAACGTCATCTACTAAGCAATACCCTATTCGTGTATTTAGTAGCTGGATATAAAACATAAGTTTCTCTCCATTGAAGAGATCCCCTACATAAGGAACGTGAACCATGTTCAAGGCACTGAAACCTACTCTTGCGGCTTCTATAATCGCAGCAACCTTTTCTTTCAACACTTTTGCTGCTGACGTAGAAAAAATCCACTTCCTAATCCCTGGCGGCGCTGGTGGCGGTTGGGATATGACAGCTCGTGGTACGGGTGATGTATTGGTGAAATCAGACATCGTAGAAAATGTCTCTTTCCAAAACCTATCTGGTGGCGGTGGCGGTAAAGCGATTGCTCACCTAATCGAAACGGCTCAACGCCAAGAAGACACGCTAATGGTGAACTCAACGCCTATCGTTGTTCGTTCACTAACGGGGATCTTCCCACAATCTTTCCGTGACCTAACTCCTGTAGCAGCAACCATTGCCGATTACGGTGCAATTGTCGCGTCTGCAGATTCTAAGTACAACACTTGGGAAGACGTCGTTAAAGAATTCGAAACCAACCCACGTAAAGTGAAAATTGCTGGTGGCTCAGCTCGTGGCAGCATGGACCACCTTGTGGTTGCGGCAGCGTTCAAAGGCGAAGGTTTTGATGCTAAAAAAGTACGTTACATTGCCTACGATGCTGGCGGTAAAGCGATGGCGGCACTGCTTTCTGGCGAAACACAGCTGCTTTCTACTGGCCTTGGTGAAGTGCTAGAGATGTCTAAATCTGGCCAAGTAAAAGTGCTTGCTGTGACGGCGCCAAAGCGTCTTGATGCTGCACCTAACATCCCAACACTGACTGAGTACGGCAACGAAACCGTATTCGCTAACTGGCGTGGTTTCTTTGCGGCACCTGGCACAAGCCAAGCGAAGATCGACGAGTGGAATGTAGCGCTTGGCAAAATGTACAAAACCGATGAGTGGCAAGTGGTTCGTGACCGTAACGGTTGGATCGACAACTACAAAGCTGACAAAGATTTTTACGCCTTCCTAGAAGATCAAGAAAAACAGATGGGCGACCTAATGCGAGAGCTTGGTTTCTTGAAATAACCAACAACCATAGAGGGCTTATGTGCCCTCTTACTCTTTCCTTGTTTCGCCGTGCATGAGTTAACTTCAAACTCCTTTGTTTATTCGTAGACGTATTACTAACGCTTGCCGATTCGTTGTAAACGCAAGTGGCTGATAAACCAGTACTGTAATTCGCTTACCTTTGGTTAGTGATCCCAGACATTTCATTGACTCGCTCATGTACGGCTTTTTTACTTTTTATACCACCCCAAATGGAGTTGGATATGTCGGACTTACCAACCAAATTTCTGAGTAAGGAATCTTTGCTTTCGAAGGATCGCATCGGAGCCATGCTCTTTATGCTTGCGTGTTTATGCTATGGCTACCAAACCACGCTGATTCCTTTGTTCCCCGGTGACGAGTACGAACCCTTCACAGCAAGAACCTTACCTATCCTGCTAACGTTTATCGGCATTGGCCTTTCGTTGATCCTGCTTATAACCGGACAACCGGATAAAAAAGTCACATGCGACACTACGCCGCTGAACTGGAAACTGCTTATTGGCTTCTTGGTGTTAATGGCTCTGTACGGTGTTGGGCTGACTTATCTTGGCTTTGTTTTAGCAACCAGCTTCTTCTTACTTGCAGGCTTTTACCTACTGGGTGAGCGCCGCAAAGCTGTCTTATTTGGCGCGTCGCTTCCTTTCGTAATCGCGTTCTTTCTTTTATTAACTCAAGGCTTAGATATCTACCTAGAGCCTGGTTTAATCTTCACTCTTTGGTAGGGATAACATTATGTTAGACGGAATTTTACAAGGACTTTCGACCGCCGTGATGCCAATGAACATCATGATGGTAATTGTTGGCTGTTTTGTTGGTACCTTTATTGGAATGCTACCGGGACTCGGTCCAATTTCAGCAATCGCGTTGATGATCCCGATTACATACGGCCTAGACCCTTCTTCTGGCCTAATCTTGATGGCTGGTGTGTACTACGGCGCTGTATTTGGTGGCTCGACGTCATCAATATTAATCAACGCTCCGGGTTGTTCTTCAACAGTAGTAACCGCATTCGATGGCTACCCGATGGCACAAAAAGGCCAAGCTGGTAAAGCACTTGCACTCGCAGCTTACTCTTCTTTCACTGGCGGCACGCTTTCGGCAATCATGCTTTTGATTGCAGCTCCGGCTTTAGCCAGCGTGTCATTGAGCTTCCAGTCTTCAGACTACTTCGCATTGATGCTCTTAGGTTTATCGGCAGTAGCAGCGTTTGCGGGTCCAGGTCAGGTAATCAAGGCATGGATGATGACTATTCTTGGTTTGATGCTATCTACTGTTGGTATCGACAAAGGCGTTGGTGTTGAGCGTTTCACGTTTGGTCTAACAGACCTGATGGATGGCTTTAGTTTCCTACTTCTTGCAATGGCAACCTTCGCTTTAGGTGAGACTTTAATGGGTATTTTGAAACCAGAGAAAGATACTAGCGGTGAAGAAAGCCAAACGATGGCTGATATTGGTAGCATGAAAATTACCAAAGAAGAGTTCAAAGAAGTGGCGCCAGTTTCGATTCGTTCTTCAATTCTCGGCTTCTTTACGGGTGTTTTACCCGGTGCTGGTGCGACTATCGCAGCGTTCTTAAGTTACGGTATGGAACGTAGCCTTGCGCCAAAAGACAAACAGAAAGAGTTTGGTAAAGGCAGTATTCGTGGTCTTGTTGCTCCTGAATCTGCAAACAACGCAGCTTCGAGTGGTTCATTCGTTCCGCTACTGACGCTTGGGATTCCCGGCTCTGGTACTACCGCAATCATGCTTGGCGCCCTAATCGCATACGGTATTCAGCCGGGCCCTCGCTTGTTTGTTGAACACCCAGATGTATTTTGGTCAGTAATTATCTCGATGTACTTTGGTAACATCGTACTGGTTATCTTGAATCTGCCTTTAATCCCTTACATCTCTAAACTGCTCGCGGTACCAAGAACGGTACTACTGCCAATGATTATCTTCTTCTCAATCACAGGCGTGTACTTGGTGTCTTTCAACACGATGGATGTTTTTGTAATGCTCATTGTTGCGATGGTTGCGATTGCGCTGAGGTTAGCTAACTTCCCACTTGCCCCATTACTCCTAGGTTTTATCCTTGGTGGATTAATGGAAGAGAATCTACGACGTGCATTGATGATCAGCGATGGCGAGCTGAGCTTCCTATGGGAACGACCAATCACGATGACGTTCACTATTCTGGCTGTGCTGGTACTATCTAGCCCAATCTTAGTAAAACTATTTAGAAGCTTTAAATCGAAGCCAGTAGAAGTGTAAAACTCTACCAATTCAACGAAACCTCAACGAAAGGAGCCATTGGCTCCTTTTTTCATTTATCTAGTAAATTCGAACCAACAGTTAAAGATGGTAGCAAACTCACAAACCTACCTTTACAACACACGTGACACTGATATTAGTAACGAAATCAAGTAAGGTAAACGATCATTTAACGCATTGGATTCAAAACTATGGATTGGTTGATTCTATTCTTATCGGGAGTGATTGGCGGTGTGCTCAACTCAATTGCGGGTGGCGGTAGCTTCATCACCTTCCCTGCACTTTTGTTCGCTGGAGTTCCACCAATTGCAGCCAACGCGACCAATACCTTTGCTTCATGCGCTGGCTACATGAGCGGAGCCTACGCCCTACGCCACGAAATTCAATCTGGTACTAAGCAGCTAAAACTGACCATTGGTTTGTGTGTAATTGGCGGCGGCATTGGTGCATTTTTACTGCTGCACACACCAGAAGCCCTATTCACTCAATCCGTACCTTGGTTACTGCTATTTGCCGCTTTGCTTTTCACCTTTGGTGGCACACTCAATAAATGGCTTAAGCAAGCAACAGCAAAACATAAGCACGCCACCAGCGCAGGCGCGTTCTTTTCCGCTTTATTGCTTTTGGTCGTGTGTATCTATGGTGGTTACTTTAACGCAGGTTTGGGGATAGTAACGTTGAGTTACTTAGCTCTGGCTGGTTACACCAACATTAATGTAATGAATGGCATTAAACTGCTCGTGTCTGCGAGTGCATCACTCGCGGCAATCGTGTTCTTTGTTGTGAATGGTTCGATTGATTGGCCGTCAGGCATGGCCGTTTTGTTTGGGACATTGGTTGGTGGTTACTATTCAGCAAAAGTTTCTCGCCGTATCCCACAACAATATGTTCGTACCACAGTGATCATCGCGAGCTTTTTGATCACCGCTTACTTTTTTTATACCAACTAGGTTTTATGCTAACCAGCTTCTATACCAACTAGCTTGTATTCGAACTACTTCGAGCAGTAATCGCGGTTCCCGTTAGCAAAACACAACGTAAATCGTTAAACATTGAAGAAGTGCCAAAGAAACCTCACACACCGCGTTGGTTATTTTATGAACTATAAAATAACCAAGCCAAAATGTGTGAGACGAGTCCTTCAATTAGCAAATTTGATAACAATTTAGACTGTTTTTTAGCCTTTATTTTGCCAAAGGTGGGATAATTCTCCTGTCGAAAGTGAGACTTCATTAGGAGGCGTTATGAACATTAAACTCGGTCATGTCATGTCATCAAGTCGACTCATTTGCTTTGTCGCTTTTCTTGCTGCCACATTCGCGTGGATCTTAAAAATGCCCGCTCTGTTTTCTGTGTCAGCGCTATTCTTGCTGATCAGCGCCATTGTTTATGTCGTTGACCTTTGGAAGAATCAAAGAAAGAACCGCGAAGCTTAAGACGAGCGGCTAAGCGACACGCATTAAAAAAGGAGCGCTTAGGCTCCTTTTGTATTTTGCAGTCAAGGCTTTGGCTATCTTACGATGCTCAACTTACGCCTTTACATAAAGACGTTAAAACTAACGACGCCCTTTTACTAGCGACGCCTTTCTATTAACGACGCCCTATTAACGACGAAAGTTACGACCGTTACCGCCGCGACGCTCTTTAAATGCAGACGCAGCTTTAGCTTGTGATGCTAGAATCGATTCAACCGTCAATTCCATTGGCTCACGAGGTTCTAACCCATGGCGGAACGTACGTGAACGCGGAGGCATTTGGTATTCAATATCAGATGCTTTAGGCATACGCTTGAAACGGTAAAGATAGAAGTTTTCAACCTTCTCACGAGCCCATTCAGTCTTCTTCAGATATTTAACAGCACTTGCTACTGTCGGCTTAGTGTTAAAGCAGTTCATGCGCATTGCTGCATCCAAAATTTCCCAACCGTAATGATCCACTAATTCAGTGATCATAGTATCTAGCTTTAAGCCGTGCAGTGGGTTGTTTTGTTGCAGTTCGATTCTTTCTTCTTCAGTCATATCTTTACCTTTTTCAAGGCAACTAAAGGCCTTGAATATACTCTAGAACACCGTCATCACTGACCATATCTAGCTCAATCATTTGGGCATTACATCCATTGCCCTTATCTATGCCTTTATGATGGCATAAAGCATGCTCGTTATCCTATTTATCTTTCAATTTAATTTTAAAATGGTCACTTATCATCCTAATGTTGCGTGCAATACCGCCATGCACTCCCGACGAGTACTTCTCTTAGATTTCAACCAAATTCGTTCAAGTTAACAAAAACCATGATAGAAGCATGAAATATCCCTAATTTAAGTAATGAATTATAAATTTATTAGAACGCAGTGTTGCTAATTAACAGCTCGATGCTATGTTAGAAGTGGTATAGAAACCTACAAATAACGATACTAAACAATGATATAATTATAAATAAAGGTTGGCTTTGACCATGTTTGACTACTCCCAAATCAGTAGAGTAGCCGCCCAAGATAAAGACATTATCGCCATCGTTGATGATCTCTTTCGGCTAGCTCGCGAACATTACCCCATTCTGTCTAGGCTCTCGGTTGTGCTATGCAACGAAAATAGAGCGTCGAATTACTTTGTTTCGGACACTCTGTGCCAAGAAGCCGAACATCGCCATGTCGAGCAAGAACTTACGCCAGAATCGGCTTTGTCGCGCATGGCTGAGTCTTTAGATACCCGGATCATCAACGACCTCACCACCATTAGCTCAACCAAACAAATATCTCACCTACTCGATCTCGGTCATCAAAGCAGTTATACAACACCGATTCATCATCAAGAAAGTAATCTTGGGTTTGTGTTTATCAATGCTTCATCGACAGGATTTTTTGCTAACCAAACTATTCAGTGTGATATCGCCTATCTCACTCAAGTCATCTCTAGCCTTTTCGTTCAGTGGTTTGAGCGCCAGCGTCACTTTCAATCTTCTTTAGCGATCGCTTTAAATATGGGTCATGCTCGAGATCCAGAAACCAAAGAACACCTAATTCGCATGGGTAAATACAGTGAACAAATTGCTCGAACTCTGTCGCACACCAAAAGAGAAATTACCCATCAATTCATTCATCGAATCCGGTTATATGCGCCCTTTCACGACATCGGAAAGTATCGAATTCCAGATAAGGTGCTATTCAGTAGCGCGCGTTTCAATGAAGAAGAAAGAAACATCATGAACAATCACACCTTGTATGGCGAAGAGATGATTGATGACGTGGTTGCCCTTTCCCACCACAGCTCGATGTGCAGCGAAGAGATTCAATTCATAAAGAATATTGTGCGCCACCATCATGAACGGTTTGACGGCTCTGGATTGCCTGATGCTTTGAGTAACACAACGATACCACTAGAGGCTCGAATAGTGACATTAGCCGATGTATTCGATGCGCTGATGAGCAAAAGAGCTTATAAGCACGCGTGGTCACTCGATGAAGTGATGGAATACATAGAAGCGCAGAACGGTTCAATGTTCGACCCAGAGTGTGTCGTGGCTCTTAAACAGAACCTAGACGGCTTTATGGCAATTCGGGAGCAATACAATGACGATGCTCAGCCGCATTTAATGACAGCTTAAACTATGGCACCTTTGTTATTCAGGCCTAAGTAAGAGAACGCGAACCAACAAAAAAGGATGCCAATTGGCATCCTTTTGTTTTCTAGTTTTCAGCTGAAAGAACGAACGTGTTCTTTACTGATTCTAACTAACGATTATACGTCGTAAGTTGTAGAAGCAGTGTCGCCGCCTGTACCAGTCCAGTTTGTGTGGAAGAATTCACCACGTGGACGGTCAGTACGCTCGTAAGTGTGAGCACCGAAGTAGTCACGTTGAGCTTGTAGAAGGTTCGCTGGAAGACGAGCTGTAGTGTAGCCGTCTAGGAACGTTAGTGCAGAAGTCATACATGGCATTGGGATACCAGATTCCATAGACTTAGCTGCAACTTTACGCCAAGCGCCCATGCAGTTGTCTAGGATGCCTTTGAAGTATGCATCTGAACCTAGGAATGCGATTTCTGGGTTCGCTTCGTAAGCATCACGAATGTTGCCTAGGAATGCAGAACGGATGATACAACCGCCACGCCACATAAGTGCAACGTTACCGTAGTTTAGATCCCAGCCGTTTTCGTTCGACGCTTCACGCATTAGCATGAAACCTTGAGCGTAAGAGATGATCTTAGAAGCAAGTAGAGCCTGACGAATTGCATCAACCCACTCTTGCTCGTCGCCTTCAACTGGAGCAACAGTCTTGCCGAACAGTTTCTCAGCTTCAACACGTTGATCTTTAAGTGCAGACAGGCAACGAGAGAATACAGACTCAGTGATTAGAGTCAGTGGGATACCCATGTCTAGTGCGTTGATACCTGTCCATTTGCCCGTACCTTTTTGGCCAGCAGTGTCTAGGATCTTCTCAACAAGCGCTTCACCGTCTTCATCTTTGTAGCCAAGGATGTCAGCAGTGATTTCTACTAGGTAGCTGTCTAGCTCAGTTTTGTTCCAGTCAGCAAATACAGCCTGCATTTCGTCGTGGTTCATACCTAGGCCATCTTTCATGAACTGGTATGCTTCAGTGATAAGCTGCATGTCACCGTATTCGATGCCATTGTGAACCATCTTAACGAAGTGACCAGCACCATCGTTACCAACCCAATCACAACAAGGCTCACCTGCGTCAGTTTTCGCAGAGATACCTTGGAAGATAGGCTTAACCGCTTCCCAAGCTTCAGGAGAACCGCCTGGCATGATAGAAGGACCGAAACGAGCGCCTTCTTCACCACCAGAAACACCAGTACCGATGAAGTGAATACCTTTCTCACGAAGAGCAGCAACACGACGGTTAGTGTCTGGGAAGTTAGTGTTACCACCATCAATGATGATGTCGCCTTTGTCTAGAAGTGGTACAAGCTTGTCGATGAACGTATCTACAACATCACCAGCACGAACCATAAGCATCACTTTACGTGGCGCTTCTAGTTTCTCAACTAGCTCTTCTAGAGAGTAAGCACCAACAATGTTAGTACCCTTAGCTGGGCCTTCTAGGAACTCGTCTACCTTAGCAGCAGTACGGTTGTGAGCCACAACTTTGAAGCCGTGGTCGTTCATGTTTAGGATAAGGTTCTGACCCATTACTGCTAGGCCAATTACACCGATATCACCTTTCATTATTTTATCTCCTTGCGGCTATTCGCACTTATGCGATAGCACTTGCTGCATTTGAATCTAGGAACCACTCTGTTTCGCCAGTTTTAGACTGGATTTTCGCTGCCGGGTAAGGCAGTTCTGAAGCAGGAGTTGTATGAATTTCTTTAACGATCTCAACTTTACCTGCACCCAGTACTAGGTAGCTGATTCGTTTTGCTGCTTCTAAAACTCTCGCTGTTTTAGAAACACGGATCTGGCCCGACTCTGGGTGAGAAGCTAATACAGATAGGTTCTCATCTTGGTAGTCAGTTGCACCCGGGAATAGTGAAGCTGTGTGGCCGTCTGCGCCAACACCTAGCAGGATCCAATCGAATACAGGCGTGCCGTTTTCAGTTGGAATCACGTCTGCCATTTCTTTCGCGAAACGTTCTGCTTCTGCTTTAGGCTCATCTTCACCACGGATGCGGTGGATGTTCTCTGCAGGAAGGTTTACGTTTGTAAACTCTTTTAGTTTCGAAAATAAGAGTGTATTCGCTTCACCGAAGTTGCTTTCAGCGTCGTCTGGTGCCACGCAACGTTCGTCGCCCCACCAGAAATGAAGGTTATTCCATTGAATGCCTTCTGCGTATGGCGCTTGAGCTAAAAGCTTGAAAAGCATTTTTGGCGTGCTGCCACCCGACAATGAAATGTGAACAGGTTTGCCCTGCTCGCTGTATGTTTTCATTTCATTTGCTAGGTTTTCAACGACCAGTTCAGGCGTTGCAAAGATCTTGTGATTGATCATAGTTCGCAGTAATCCGTGTCTGTTAAGTTTTTGCATGGGAAACGCCATGCGCGGCCATCACGCTGCAGAAGCTCATCGGCTTCTTGCGGGCCCCAAGTACCACAAGCATAGCCAAACAGTGCTTGAGGGTCTTGTTTGAGATCTAAGATCGGTTGAACGTACTTCCAACATGCTTCTACTGCATCGGTACGTGCAAATAGAGTCGCATCACCGTTCAGCGCATCAAGAAGAAGACGCTCATAAGCCGTCAGCATTTGAGTTTCAGGCAAGTCAGAGTAAGAGAAGTTCATTTTCACTTCTTTTGCTTTGAAGCCTGCACCCGGCTCTTTCAAACCAAAGCTCATCTGAATACCTTCATCCGGTTGGATACGGATAATCAGCTTGTTCTCTGGTGCATCTTGACCAAATACTGGGTGTGGCGTGTTCTTAAAGTGAATCACGATTTCAGTCACACGTGTTGGTAAGCGTTTACCCGTACGTACGTAGAAAGGAACACCATTCCAACGCCAGTTGTTGATGTGTGCTTTAAGACCAATGTACGTTTCAGTACGAGAGTCGTCTGCGACACCATGCTCTTCGCGGTAACCAGGCAAGTGCTGACCACGAACGTCTGATGCTGTGTATTGACCTAATACTAAATCTTTACGCAGGTCGTCTTCTTCCAGTGGTTTCAGACACTGAAGTACTTTAACCACTTCGTCACGAATTGAATCCGCATTGATTTGAGCTGGTGGCTCCATACCAACCATTGCTAATACTTGTAGCAAGTGGTTTTGGAACATGTCACGAACTGCGCCAGAACCGTCGTAGTATCCGCCACGCTCTTCAACGCCAAGGAACTCAGCACCTGTGATTTCAACGTATTCAATAAAGTTACGGTTCCACAGTGGTTCAAACATCGCATTTGAGAAGCGAAGCACTAGAAGGTTTTGTACCGTCTCTTTACCAAGGTAATGGTCGATACGGTAGATCTGGTGTTCTTGGAAGTGATGATGGATCTCTTCATCTAACGCTTGAGCTGATGCTAAGTCGTAACCAAATGGTTTCTCGATGATCAGACGACGCCAGCCGTTCTTTTCATCGTTCAGGCCATGCGCAGCAAGGTTTGCTGGGATCACACCGTATAGGCTTGGCGGGGTTGCCAAGTAGAATAATGTGTTATGGTTTTCGAATTGGTAGTCTTGCTCAAGCTTGTCTAGACGTTGTGCTAAACGAGCGTAGTCGTCTACATCTGAAGTGTTGATCGCTTGGTAATGCAGATGTTCAATAAATGCATTCAGCGTCTCTGGCTCAGTTTTTTCCATTTCCTGAAGAGACTTCTTCAGCTTCTCACGGTAAGACTCATCGCTGTACTCAGTACGGCTCACTCCAAGAATCGCAAAGGATTTTGGTAGTTGATTGCTAGCATACAGGTGGTACAAAGCAGGAATTAACTTGCGGTAAGTTAGATCTCCCGATGCACCAAAAATAACGATGCTGCTGTTTTCAGGTATTACCATCATCTTTCCTATAAAAACAAGGTTTTTAGTATTCGCCAAAGGTATCAGCGACATACGAAAATAGATAATAGGTCTTGGCTATTACATCAATAGCGAGTGCCTATTACACTTGAGAATGCGTTTGGTAAACGAGGGTGAAAGCTATCACCTCTATTCGGGACAGTATTGTCTATGAGTATTTGATTTACATCAACCACTGTGAAAGCAATCGATTAAATATTGACTCATTTCGAACAAATTCTAATCGATAGCTCAGTTCGCCGAGCCCGAGAGTGAAGCAAATCGGTATTCTCAAACATTGTAGTCAAGAAAGAACGGTATCTGGTCGGTGGAGTGAATAATAGGAAATGGAGAGAAAGGCAAAACCAGCCTATTCAACTGGCTTTATATTTATTTGACAGCATCGCGTTTGTCTTTGTGACTTGTTGTCGCTAAATCTATCTTCTAGCTTTGTTGTAGCAGCGTTCTGGGCGGCCTACTGACCCGTAATTTAAGTCGGCCACTAACTCACCAGTCGTGATTAGAAATTCCAAATAGCGTCGAGCGGTGGTTCGGCTTGCTCCAATACGTTCACCTGCTTCATCTGCTGTAATATCAGCAATGTCGGCTTGTTGAAAAATGGCTCTAATTTTATCAAGCGTTACGCCATCAATCCCTTTGGGTAAGGTTGACACTTTTCCTGAGTCAGCCTTAGCATTGGCTTGCAGCATCTTATCGACCAAACCTTGGTTCAAATCAGACACACTTTCAAACTCTTGCAGCTGCGATTGATATTTTTTCAGCGCCGCTTCTAAGCGAGGAAACATCACAGGTTTCAGCAGATAGTCCACGACTCCACCGCGCATTGCCTGTTGCAAGGTATCGACGTCTCGTGCAGCAGTAATCAAAATCACATCACAACCTTGATTACTACCACGAACGTGGTTCAAAATATCAAGCCCGCATCCATCCGGCAGATACACATCCAATAAAACCAAGTCAGGCTTTAATATGTCTAATTGCATTAACGCTTCAGACTGCGTGGTCGCAATCCCCACCACATCAAAGCCACCCATCTGTTCTAAATAACGATGGTGTAGCTCTGCAATCGCAATATCATCTTCAATGACCATGACTCTCGTGATTGCGCTCATTTATGTTCTTCCTTTAACCATGCTTTTTCCGTCACGATGATCTTCACTCGATCACTTCGCGCTTAATTATTATTGTGCTTCTTTTGGCAGATAAACCGTCATTCGCGTACCAAAATCGTGGTTGTCGACCATTTCAAGCTGTCCTTGATATCGGTCTGCCAGTTGCTTTATTAAATACAAACCGACGCCGCGATTCTGTTTCGCTTTGCTCGATACGCCTTTTTCGGTGAGCGCTTTCGTCGCCAAGTCTTTCGGCAAACCACACCCTTTGTCTTCTACTTCTACGATAATTTCATTACCAAAATCACTGATTGAAACTTCAATAACTCGACGCGCTGGAGTAATTTGCCCCTCTTGTTTGATAGCCGTCATGGTGGCGTCAAAGGCGTTATCTATCAGGTTGCCAAGAATTGTGACAACGTCATCCGCGTTCAGCCAGCTAGGCAATGCTTCAAGCCTTGAGCCTTCTTCGACTTTGAGCTCTAAACCTATTTCTCTCGCACGCTCCGTTTTCCCCAAGAGCATGCCTGCGATGAGCGGGTCTTTAACGGTTTCACGCAAGAACTCGATCAAGCTTTGATAGTGCGCTGTTTCTTGGCCAATCAGCTGTTGTACTGAATCCAACTCGCCCATCTGGATCAAGCCACTAATAGTGTTGAGCTTGTTTTGATGCTCATGGGTTTGTGAACGGAGTAGATCTGCATACTCTTTGGTTTGTGAGAGTTGGTCTGTTAAATCGTTGATTTCATCTCGTAATCGGAAACTGGATACCGCCCCAACGACTTCACCCGCCACGATAATTGGGCTGCGGTTGGCAACGATTCGCTTATTGTTCAGGTACAGCTCGACGTCGTGGTCGGTTTCACCAGTGGATAACAGTTGCTCTAAATCACTGCCGGCCAATACATCTGAAAGGCGCTGTTGGTTTAGTGCAGACTCTCTATCGATAGACAAAATATCGCAGGCACTCTTATTAATAGAACGTAAAATTCCGTGCTTATCGATACTCAGAATACCTTCTTTCACGGTACTCATAGTCACATCTAACTCGACATACAGTCGGCCGATCTCTTCGGGTTCAAAGCCTAAAATAGCGCGTTGAAAGCGACGAGACACATAGCTTGAAATCAAAGCGTTGACCGCAACCACCAGCAACGCCATCACAATCAAAAAGGCTAAATAAGGTTCGATTCGGTCTTGTAACGAGTCCAACAAGTAGCCAACCGACACCACGCCAATGACAGTGCCTTGTGGGTCTTTAACCGCGGATTTACCACGGACAGAAAAACCAAGAGATCCTTTGGCCGTCGACACATAAGATTCACCCAACACCAATGCTTTTTGGTTATCACCACCGCGCATGGGTTTACCAAGCCGGTCATCATAAGGGTGAATCAGCCGGATACCTTTATCATCTCCCACAACGATAAACGCCGCGCCAATGAGCTGGGTAAGGTTTCGAAATTTAACTTGAGTTTCTTCAGATAGAACGTGGGGAGCGCCATTAGGGCCCATCGTTTCATTTTCTTGAATAATGCTGGTGACAAGTGGCGATTCAGACAGAAATTCAGCAACACCTAACGCTTTCAAACCCATCTCTTGTTCTTGAGATTGTTTGATATAATAAAACCCAGCCGCTGAAAGTATCAAAAGTTCAACAAGACCAGTGACCGTCATGATAATCAGCAGCCTTTTACGGAAGCTGATACTACTCCATTTCATATTCCACCGTCCCTAGTGTTAGACGAGCAATGTTAACACTAAGTTAATTAGATGACCTTTCTACGTACGCGAATTTGTGACTGTTACTCAACTAAATAATTGAGCAGATTATTAATTGATAATCCTTTACGTTGTTCACCTCGATTAATCGTTCGCTTTTAGAACGGATTAGCTTAAAAATCAAAATAAACGAATAAACATTGAGCTAGATCACTAAGCTTTTAGGTGTTTTTTAGGTTGTTTAAAATAAATACAATTATAATAGTTGCATATGAAGAAGTTTATTGTTGCCAAGCCATAAGTCATGATTTTCAGACTCTGCTTTAAATCGAAATTTCGGTTAACAAAAAGACAACAACTCTTCGCTCACTGGACGTATCTATCACGAAACGTTGCACGCTCGCTGCTAGGATTGTTGAACAAACAGGTTATCAACCTAACCTCATTCATATGTCTCTATTTACACTATAGGCCAGCATGACAACTCAGAGGTGCCTGATAAAGCAGCGCCCAATAATAAAACATTGATGAGCAGGAAGTATCGATCAGTGGCAACGTCCAATAGAAATAGGATTAAAAACATAACGTATAAACATTGTTGAAAAGGAAACCAGGCAATGAAACGCGATAATTTTGGAATTTGTCTTACTAAGACCATGCTGTTCAAACACTTGCAATCGACTTTTACTCACGTAAGAGCCTATGAGAAAGACGGTACCTCCCCTCTCGATCTCAAGGTATTGTTAGCGTTCCCGCAAATGTCGGGCAGAGATTTATTACAAACAATGCAAGGTTCAAGACAATTGGTGTGGCGCGCCGATCACCATTGTCCTGGCTTTAAATAAGCCGCTTCATTTTGTAAAAACGCTTCTATACTGAACTTAAAAAGCACGCTTATGCGTGCTTTTTAAGTTTCATTTATCTCTGATATCTTCATCACTCAATCCTATTTACACTTGGTTAACGAGTTATGAGACTTTCTCTAAGTGTGAGAGAATCTAATCAAGACAAATGACTATTGCCCTGTTAACATTAGAGTTAATACTCTAATTGGTATTTAATGCAGATGACCAAACCAAAATTTCGATACCTTGCGATCGCCAGCATGCTTCTCGGCACTATGGCTTCGCCAGGCTATGCAGCTCCGCTCACTTTTTCTGAAGCGTGGCAAATATTACAAGAAAACAACAACTCACTTGCGGCTCAACAAGCCAACGTTGAACGTTATCAACACCTTCAGAACTCAACGAGTAGCCTCAACTTGCCTTCTATCACCTTAGGGGCTAACTACACGCACCTTGATAGTGACGTGACCATTAATGGCAAACAATTTGGCGACAGCTTAAGTGGTGTAAACCCAGCATTTGCTCCCTTATTAGGCCAACTAGGTGGAATCACCTCAACGATTACAGAACAAGACATCTTTAGCTCTTCTATTCGCGCGGTTTGGCCTATCTTCACTGGTGGTCGAATTACCGCTGCGCAAAATGCAGCTGAAGGTAAAAGCGAAGAAGCGCAAAGCCAGCTGTTGATGGAAAGACAAGCTCGCTACGAAGACTTAAGTAAATATTACTTCTCGGTGATCTTAGCGGAAGACGTCGTGAAAACGCGTCAAGCCGTTGAAGCTGGCTTAACTCAGCATCGTGATTTCGCCATCAAGCTTGAACAACAAGGGCAAATCGCACGAGTAGAACGCTTGCAAGCGGATGCTTCACTAGACAAAGCAGTTGTCGAGCGAACTAAAGCTCAAAACGATCTTAAGATTGCTCAATTAGCGCTGACTCAAATCCTTGGCCAGAGCCAAAGTGTAGAACCTTCAGAGCAACTGTTTATCAATAAGAACCTGCCTCATATGGATGTGTTCATTGACCAAACACTCATGACCTATCCCGGTCTTAAGATTCTTGATGCAAAAGAGAAACAAGCAAGCAGCTTAATTAAAGCTGAGAAAGGTAAATACTATCCAGAAGTGTACCTTTACGGTGATTACAGCCTGTATGAAGATGACTCTCTCGCCAGCGAAATGAAACCCGATTGGTTAGTTGGCATTGGTGTGAATGTGCCGCTGCTTGATACTTCTGGCCGTTCAGACAAAGTAGCCGCCGCTCACAGCGCGGTATCACAGGTTCAATTCCTGAAGTCGCAAGCTAAGCAAGACTTAACCGTGTTGGTACAGAAGACTTACCTTGAAGCAAATCAAGCAATTGAAGAGGTTCAAGGCCTCAACTCAAGCTTGGCTTTGGCTCAAGAAAACCTATTACTCCGTAAAAAAGCCTTCACTCAAGGACTTTCGAACTCGCTAGAAGTGGTTGATGCAGAGCTCTACCTTGCGAGCATCAAAACCCAGCAATCTGCTGCGCGATTCAAATACCTAATCTCTCTGAACAAGCTATTAGCGCTAACCAGCGAAATGAATGCTTACTCGAGTTACTTAACCTCTTCTGTTCCGTCTGACTTCGACTCAAAAACAGACACCGATAGCCAGTCAAAAGGATAATTCATGAAACCTATTAAGCCCCTTCTTCTATCTTTAGTTGGTATCGGCGTTATTGGCTGGGTCGGATACAGTTTCTACCAAGCTTACCAACCTCAGCCGGTTAAGCTTCAAGGTCAAATCGATGCGCAGCAATACAGCATCTCATCGAAAGTACCTGGCAGAATTGATGAAATATTCGTGCGTAAAGGCGATTCAGTTGAAAAAGGCGAATTGATCTTTTCTCTTCTTAGCCCTGAGATTGACGCGAAGCTAGAACAAGCAAAAGCAGGTCAAAAAGCTGCTGGCGCATTAGCAAAACAAGCAGAGAATGGTGCGCGTACTCAACAGATCCAAGCTGCTAAAGACCAGTGGTTGAAGGCAAAAGCAGCAGCCGACCTCATGGACAAAACTTATCAACGTGTCAATAACCTTTACAACGATGGTGTGGTTGCCGAGCAAAAACGCGATGAAGCCAAAACACAGTGGCAAGCAGCGAAGTACACCGAAAGCGCTGCGTTCCAAATGTATCAATTAGCACGAGAAGGCGCTCGTGACGAAACCAAAGTGGCAGCCGCTCAAAAAGCGTTAATGGCGGCAGGCGCGGTGGCGGAAGTTGAAGCTTACGCAAAAGACACACAGATCCACAGCTGGTTTAATGGCGAAGTCTCTCAGGTTCTATTGAGCAGCGGTGAGCTCGCACCACAAGGTTTCCCTGTTGTGACTGTTATCGACACCAAGGATGCATGGGCAATACTTAATGTGCGTGAAGATATGCTTAAGCATTTCGAGAAAGGCAGCCAGTTTGAGGCGTATCTACCGGCTCTGGATAAATCATTAACTTTCCAAGTAACTCACATTGCCGTAATGGGTGATTTCGCGACTTGGCGTTCAACAGACGCAGCACAAGGCTTCGACTTACGTACTTTTGAAGTAGAAGCGCACCCTGTTAATACTAGCGAAACACTGCGTATGGGCATGAGCCTTGTGGTTGAGCTTTAGGTGACGTATGTCTGCTAACTTTCGATCGATAGGCTCGCGATCTACAGCCTCGCAATCTACAGGCTCACAATCTAGAGGCTCGCAATCAATTGAGCATCATAGAGCGAAGAATACCTTGCTTAGGCAGTGGGCGATTGTTCGCAAAGACAAATGGTTGTTGTCTTGCCTAACTTGGATACCTTTGCTTCTTGCTGCCAGTATTTGGCTGATTTTTTCGCAAGGGATCGCTCGTGACTTACCGGTTGCGGTTGTTGACTTGGAACACAGCCAAATTTCGCAGCAGTTCACACGTCTTGTTGATGCATCACCAACGCTGCAAGTCACTCAGAAATACAGCTCGGCGAGTGAAGCGGCGAAAGCGATGATTGAACGCGATATCTACGGTTATGTTGTGATACCAAGGCATTTTGACCGAGACCTTCTGCTCGGATTGAATCCGCAAGTGTCTGTGTTCTACAACAGCCAATTTATCTTGATAGGTAAGCTAGTGAATTCCGCGTTGTTGCAGGCTCAGGGGACTTTTAACGCGCAACTTGAGGTCGTTAAGCAGTTATCACACGGTGATACCACGGTGCAATCAGCATTAGGCCAAGCAGTAACAGTGCAAAGCCAGATCACGCCGCTGTTCAACAAGAACACCAGTTATGCTCAGTTCTTGGTGTCTGCGGTTATCCCTGCACTATGGCAGATCATGATTGTGGTGGGCACGATATTGGTTTTAACGGCGAACGTTAGAGCACGTGGTCTTCATGCTTGGTTATCCAACGCCCCTATGAAGTCACTAACATCAACATTAACGCCCTACCTTGTCTTGTTCTTGATGTTTGGTATCGCGTTTAGCTTTTGGTTCTATGTCCTCTTAGACTGGCCGTTTAACGGCAGTTTTGTGGCACTGACCGTCGCCCAACTGCTTACCGTCATCAGTTGTATCATCATGGGGTGTTTGTTTTTCTTCTTAACGCTTGATCCAGCAAGGGCGATGAGTTTCGCTGGCGCCTTTACAGCACCAAGCTTTGCGTTCATGGGCATTACCTTTCCAGTAACCGACATGAACACTGCAGCGCAAATCTGGAGAAGCTTGTTGCCCGTGAGTCACTACATCGAAGTACAAACAGCACAATCAAGTTATGGCGCGAGCGCGGCACAGTCGCTTATCAGCCTCTCCTCGATGTTGTGGTATGCGATTCCTGCTTTCGTGGTGATGTTGTTGATTAAGAAACACTTGGCGCAATCGGCTCTGTCTGCACAAACGGATCTAACAGCCCAAGCAGCTCTATCTGCAAAAGCAACGCCTTCAACACCTTCAACACCTTCAACACCTTCAACACCTTCAACACCTTCAACACAGCAAGAGAAATCTGAACAATCAGCACCACAAGGAGTAAAACGATGAGCTTTACTCAACTGCTCAAGCAAGAACTCTTAGCGGTATTGCGTAACCCTGTTGTACTTCTTACGGTATTTGGTGGTGTGGTCTTCTATTCATTCTTGTATCCATTGCCTTACGCGCACCAAGTTCCTCAACAGCTTAAAGCTTCGGTAGTAAACTTGGACAAGAGTCAAAGCAGCTACCAATTAGAACGAATGGTGGATGCCACCTCCCAAATCGAGTTGGTACGTCGAGACTCCAGCATCGCTGATGCAAAGCAAGCCGTACTTAACCAAGAGATCGGTGGGTTCCTCGTCATTCCAGAAGACTTTTATAAAGACTTGCTGCTTGGTAAGAGCCCGACGCTTTCTTACGCTGGCGATGCTTCTTACTTCTTAGTGTACGGAACCATAGTTGAAGGGCTTGCCAAGGCAGGTGGCACGTTAGCTGCGCAAGTTAAGGTCAGTCACTTGTTAGTCGAAGGAGTGCCTTTAGAGTCCGCAGCCAAAGGCTACAGCGCGTTTAGCTTGAACCTAAAACCAACGTTCAATAGCCGCATGGGATACATCGATTACGTAGTTCCAGCCGTCTTTGTGTTGATCCTGCAACAAACCTTAGCCATGGCTTCTGGTTTAGTTGGGGCAACCCAAAACGCTCAATCTACGTTTGGCTATTGGAGTAAGACCTCTCCAGCAAAACTGATGCTTGCTCGCTGTTGTACCTTGGTCGGCATTTATTACTTGTTGTCGATGTACTACTTCGGCGCGAGCTTTTCGATGTATGGAATAAATTTGCTCGCCTCAACGACACAAATTTTGACCTTACTGCTGCCCTTCTTATTGGCCAGTTGTTTGATCGGGATTTTTATTGGTGAGCTAGTGCCAAGAAGAGAGTTAGTCACGGTTGTGGTGTTAATCAGTTCAATGCCGCTGATCTTCTCTTCAGGTTTTATCTGGCCTGTTGAAATGATGCCTGAATGGTTAGTACTGCTGTCACAGTTATTCCCAAGCACATCAGCTATCCAAGGTTTCTTAGCGCTTAATCAGATGGGTGCATCTTGGCAAGAAGTAGCGTCTCAATGGACATTGCTATGGGGCCAAGTCGCTTTATGGGGTTCGTTATTAGCACTTAAGCTTTACCACAAGTCGAGTAAACGTATCACTGGCTCGGTTTAACTCTAGTCTCTAAACGCTAAACCTCATGTTCATGTTCATGTTCATGTTCATGTTCATGTTCATGTTCATCGTAAATCATTAAAAATGGCTCTGATAAAGGGCCTTTTTAATGCCCTCTGGCCTGATTCTATCTTCAGCCATCGATTGTTTAAACACTTCACAAGCACATATCGAATATTCAAACTCGCCGACTTCCCTGTGATCCCGCACTATACTTCACCTTAGCCCGTCGCTATAACCGCTACTGCATATGCCTTTTGCAACCTAAAAAGCATCGACTTATTCCAAAACAATGACAAAACCCGAACAATTGTAAATTTATTGTAAAAATTTCTTTGAGGGTATTATTTTTATGTATAGGATTATCAGTAGGACTTGGTAGGCCGAATACCATAGTCTTATTGGTTCACATACCAAAAGGATATCCATACAAAGCAAGATCAGTACTTATATTTATTTCGTTTTTCGACCTAGCTACAGCCGTTTATGTTGCCGTCGAATGAAGTAGATAAATCACTGAAATGTAAAAAATCAAATAAAAAACAAACACAACAGCAGCAAACATAATTTAATAAAAAGACAGGGAAAACCATGAAAAACTTACGTGAATTATTTTTTGGGTTTATATTATTGTTTAGTTCCAGTGCATTTGCAGAAGAAGGATCATTTAGTCAAAGTATCAGTAACTTGAGCCAAAGTGTTGATGGTTTTTTCAATGACTACACAGGTTGGTTCGTTGGATTAATATTTAAAAGTGTCCCACTTGGTGAAGCAAACTTCCCAATCATTGTTGGCTGGCTATTGCTCGCCGCGATTATCTTTACTGTTTATTTTGGCTTTGTTCAATTTAAACGTGTTGGCATGGCCATAGACATTATCAAAGGAAAGTATACCGACCCTAACTCCAAAGAGGATGGCGAGGTTTCTCACTTTCAAGCGTTAACAACCGCGCTTTCTGGAACTGTCGGACTTGGTAATATTGCCGGGGTTGGTGCTGCACTTGCGATTGGTGGCCCTGGTGCGACATTCTGGATGATCTTGTGTGGTCTTCTGGGTATGGCGTCTAAATTTTGTGAGTGTACTTTAGGTGTAAAATACCGAACTATCTTACCTTCAGGTGTCGTTTCGGGTGGTCCAATGTACTACCTAAGCCAAGGTCTGAGCGAAAGAGGACTCGGTGGACTAGGTAAAGCCCTTGCAATTGGTTTTGCGTTAATGTGTATTTTGGGTGCGTTGGGCGGCGGTAACATGTTCCAAGCTAACCAAGCACATGCCATGTTAACTTATGCATTCGATGTACCAAGTGAATACGGTGTCATCACAGGGCTTGTACTCGCTACCTTAGTGTTTTCCGTTATCGTTGGCGGTATGCCTTCTATTGCATCCGTAACAGAAAAAGTTGTTCCTTGGATGGCTGCTCTGTACATCGGTATGGCTCTGATTGTTATCGGTTCTAATCTTGACCAAGTTGGCCCTGCGTTCAGCGCAATCTTTACAGGTGCATTTACCGGTGAAGGTGTGGTTGGTGGATTTATTGGTGCCCTAATTCAAGGTCTAAAACGTGCAACATTCTCAAACGAAGCAGGTGTAGGTTCAGCAGCAATTGCTCACTCAGCAGTAAAAACAAAAGAACCAATCACTGAAGGTCTTGTATCACTACTAGAACCATTCGTTGATACGGTAATCATTTGTACAATGACGGCATTGGTCATCACTATCGCTGGCTTAAACGTAGGTCCATATGATGGAACAGGTTTAACGGGTGTAACGCTTACTGCTGCATCGTTTACTGAAACGGCAGAAGTATTTAAATACACACTTGCTCTCGCGGTAATCATGTTTGCGTTCTCTACGATGATTTCTTGGTCGTACTACGGTCTTAAGGCTTGGACTTACCTATTTGGTGAAGGCAAAACAACGGAACTGATTTTTAAAGTGATGTTCTGTGTGTTTGTTGTTATTGGTGCGACGATTCAGTTTGGCGCGGTAATCGACTTCTCTGATGCGGCTATCTTTGCGATGTCTATCTTCAACATTCTTGGTCTGTACTTCCTAATGCCTGTTGTGAAGAAAGAACTGCAATCATTTGTTGCTCGTGTGAAATCAGGTGAAATCAAAACTTACGATAAATAACGTTTAGTGGAATGATGTTGAGCTAATAACTAATTTAGGTCTCATAACGATACAGTTCTAATAAACGAGACTGTTCTAAAAATTTTTGTAAGACCCTTTGCTTGAGAAAGCGAGAACAGGACTGCAACTTATCCAAATCCCTACTAGCTTTGCTTGTGGGGATTTTTTATGCCTGAATGATTAGGCGAGTTGCTATCCTCAATGCCCTGCTCACTCTTTTCACTCTTTTCACTCTTTTCACTCTTTTCACTCTTTTCATCATCATGTTCAACGTCGAAACGACGAACTAATTCTTCTACTTCGATCATATCTTTTTGCGCTAATGGCGAACAACAATCATCGAAACAATAAGCTATGGTGCAGTTCTCACAAAGATACTCTGGCATCACTTCATCCCTTGTCGTCAAAGCAGCCAAATGCGAGCTAGCATTCGACTGCGTGTTCATCCTGAACAACACTATTATGCAGCGACTCTGATCTGAAAATATGTATGCAAAGTCATTTAATAGACAACAAGTAACATATCATTATGGATATACGTAACTAGTCACAAATATCTAAGCAAACAATGAAAACACTCAAATAATCAATAATGAGAAAGCACCGGATCTATGCTCCCGAGAAAACGCAAAACGCCCACATCACGTGTGTGATGTGGGCGTTTCAATATTTACTGCAAACTATCTTTGGGTTGATTAAAGCCTGTGGCTTATAGACCCATCTCTTCAGTGAGCGTTTTGATCTGCTTAAGATCCATGGTGTGGACTTCAATCATTTGTCTGATATCACTCAGGCGAGAGTTGGCGTTATCCTGCTTCTCACACGCGTCAGATTTAGCATCCCATGATGTGCCATCTAAGAAAACGTCGCACGCTTTCTTTAGAGAACCAAGGTTCTGTTCAAGTTCATTTTTTTCTTTCTCAAGCTTTTCAAGTTCTTGAGAGATCTGTAATTCTTTTCGGAAAACTTCACGCGAACGCTCAAACAAGGTCGATTGCATGTCAGCCTGACGATTAAGTTTCTGGTTGTCTTGCTGAGTTTGCTCTAACGTTTGCTTCTGTTCGTTTAGCTGCTGCTCTAACGAGTAGTTCGCTTTCTCTAAAACCGAAGACTGCTTCGCTAGGTCTTGGAGCTCTTTTTGATGTTCTTCTGTTTGTTTTACTAGAGCGGCTTCTACTTTTGCATCGATTTCGGTATCGACTTTTGCCACTTTAGTTTCAACGGATGTCATCAACTGTGTTTTGCTGTCATGCAGTTCTTGATAACGAGTTTCGAGTACCTGATAAGTGGACTCCCACTTCGAAGCCGTGATTGTAGAACCGATCAAGCCACCTAACGCCAAACCTATAACCGCAGCAATGCCGATATAAAGCTGACTGCGCTTATCGCGTTCTTCAATAACAACCACTTCATCTTGTTCGCTTTGTCCAGATTGCTGGTTCACTAGCGGGTACTCCCAAAAATTTGTTTAACGTTACACGGTCACTGATACTGATACTGATACTGATACTGATACTGATACTGATACTTTAAGCTCAGTTAAACCTATTGCCCAAGCCAGAAGCACTTGAGCTTTGCTAACACGTTTATCCTATCTGCTCACAGACAGATTTAACGAGTTAACTCCGAAATCATCAGGCTGGCAGTATACAAAAGGAAGCTGCTAACGATAACAATCACTACCCATTTTTGCAGTTTTTCGTTTGTCCGGTAACGAAACAGCACAAATGCCAAAGCCAATAAAAAAACAATCGCTATTAATCGAGTCATAACTCCTCCTTGTTTATCTATTTTATACCATTTAAATAAGCAAGTTACGTCAGAGACTCGTTGTTTGATCATTTAGTTGAACAACATTTGAGCAAACAGATATTTTGTAGCTGACATCACATTTTATATGATCTAGGATACGCCTACAGATTACCTAATTATTTAGGTAATTGTTCCGATGAAGACTGCAGGAGAGTGGTTTTTAACTAAATATTAACATTTAGTTAGATAAACCCGCCGAAGAAGTAAATCTTTCAGGCGCTTTGTGCTGGAGAAATCCAGAAAAGTGAGGACTGTCGTTGGAGGAACCTCTGGAGAGAACCGTACTACTTTTTTGTAGCAAGCGGTCGCCGAAGGAGCAAGCTTAGTGCCCGTTACTTATCTATAAGTGATTCGCTAAGTGAAACTCTCAGGCAAAAGGACAGAGGAGTGGAAAGCAACAGCCTTAATTAACAAAAGAATTCTATCTAGAAATCCGTATGTATTAAGTAGTGCTATCGATCCCTGTGATCTGCACTGCCTTCCCTCTTCTCCTTAAATTTTTAATTTATTAAGGGGAAACTATGAACCATCTACAAGCTACACTTCAAACCATCAACCAATTCGTTTGGGGACCACCGCTGCTTATTCTGCTAGTGGGAACGGGGATCTACTTTACTTTTCGCTTAGGCTTACTCCAGTTTAGACACCTCCCAACCGCGCTAAAAATGGTGTTCACCAAAGACAAATCCGGTACGGGTGACGTATCGAGTTTCGCCGCTTTGTGTACTGCACTTTCCGCAACTATTGGTACAGGTAATATCGTAGGTGTAGCGACCGCAATCAAGATTGGTGGCCCTGGTGCCCTATTCTGGATGTGGCTTGCCGCTGTATTTGGTATGGCGACCAAATACGCAGAATGTCTACTTGCCGTTAAATACCGTAGAACCGATAGCAATGGCGAAATGGTTGGCGGCCCAATGTACTACCTGCAATACGGTGTCGGCTCACGAATCTTAGCGGTAATGTTCGCTATCTTCGCTTTGGGGGTTGCCTGCTTCGGTATTGGTACGTTCCCACAAGTTAACGCTATCTTAGACGCAACTCAAATTTCATTTGGCGCTTCTCGTGAGATGTCTGCTGTCGTTCTTACGATATTGGTGGCAGTTGTAACCCTTGGTGGTATTCAATCTATCGCGAAGGTGGCAGGAAAAGTGGTTCCAACCATGGCAATTATGTACATCGTCGCGTGTTTGAGCGTGTTGGTTTCAAATGCAGACCAACTACTGAATGCCATTACCCTTGTGGTTACCTCTGCGTTTACCAACACCGCTGCAACCGGTGGTTTCTTTGGTGCAAGCATCATGCTTGCTATCCAATCAGGTATAGCTCGTGGTGTATTCTCGAACGAATCAGGCCTAGGTAGTGCGCCTATGGCAGCAGCAGCGGCTAAAACGGACTCGTGCGTGAAGCAAGGCCTTATCTCGATGACAGGTACCTTCTTTGACACCATCATCATCTGTACGATGACAGGCTTGGCGCTTATCTTAACGGGTGCTTGGCAAACCGACCTCTCTGGTGCAGCGATGACCACTCATGCATTCGCTGTGGGTTTAAACGCCGATACTTTAGGTCCAATGTTAGTTTCGATTGGCTTAATCTTCTTTGCGTTTACAACGATTTTAGGCTGGAACTACTATGGTGAGCGCTGTGTTGTTTTCTTACTAGGTACCAAAGCCGTACTGCCTTACAAAATCATCTTCATTGCGTTGGTTGCCTCTGGTGCATTCCTAAAGCTCGACATGATCTGGCTGATGGCGGATATCGTGAACGGCCTAATGGCTATTCCTAACCTGATCGGTCTTATCTTGTTACGCCACGTTGTCATCGAAGAAACAAAGCTATTCTTCAAACCTTTAACCTCTTCAAATGATTGTGAAGCCGTTAAAGCATAACTTGAATTGATTGAATACAAAGCCCGCAATAAATGCGGGCTTTTTTATTGATTCAACACTTAAAGTGACTACATTATTACTTGTCCTATATACCCACAAATATAATAAGATATTTATTCGGTGACTGTTCTAATTAAAATAATGCAAAGGCTAATAAAAAGGCCACTAATAAAACCAACGCTTAATTAGATGTTACTTATATTTAACAGGTTGTGTCTAAATAGCGTCATTTTTATCATAAACGAATAAGAAACATTTTGTTCCAACCACACAAAAAGACACCATAATAAAATATGTGACTTTAATTCACATATGAGTCAGTTTATAGTCATCTACACTCTTGAGAGAATTATAATAAAAATAAAATGTTGGCTATATGATCAGATTTGACCCAATTAAAAACCGTATTTATAACGACGAACGTTCTATTAAAATAGGATATCGTGAGACTCGCGTTTTAGAGTTATTACTTAAAAAATCTCCCGAAATTGTGCGCAAACAAGATATTATTAGTTTCGCATGGGGAAGCGAATTCATTGGTGAGACGTCACTAGCGAAATGTATCAGCTTGCTTCGCCAAGGATTCGTTAAGCTCGGTATCAAAGAGACGCCAATCGTGACTGTGCCAAAGGTTGGTTACCGCCTTATCGATGGTTGTGTCTTGATCGAATCTCAACCACAAATTGGAGCCACTACACCTCTTACTCCAGTGAGCGACCACATATCACTAAGTCATACCAGTACACTAGGTAATCGCTGTTCACAAGGTCAAAGCAGTATTGCGCTCTCTCTTGCAAGTAGCCATGAATCTAAATCTAAACAGACAACACCTGTTTATCATCAAGTCGGCTCATACCGAAATAGACTGTGTTACTTCACTACTGGATGTTTGCTACTGGCATCCGCGTTATTGGCTTTTGCTAAAGTTAATGAGAGAAACCTCAGTGATATCAACCCTGTTAATCGACTCAACGAGCAGTGGATTGGTCAAGTACAAGTTTTCCAAGATCCTGAAATGGCGATGACTCCTGAGCTAGAAAGCATCCTCTATCAGTATCAATGTGATTGTGTGGCGTACGTTAGCGAAGAGCCCGGCTATTCAGAACTCTCCGTACTCAACAAAGCAACACGCCAGTCTGTCAATATCTTTTACACGTCAACACAATTGGATCAAGCCAGCACCGAGCTGGCGCTATTCTTAGAGAGAGGCCAACTATGATGCCATTCGTTGCACTCATTTCCGCATTCGCTTTATTAGTTGGTATATGGAATATCCCTTCGCCCCAACCAAAAGAAGAGCATCGCTATCAACATAGCGTGGTGGACTTCATAGTGGATGACAATGTATTACGTACCGATGGATTAACAAAAATAAGTAACAACGAAGTCCTGCATCTTATGTCAGTCCAGGACGACAACATGCCCAACCCGATTGTCCTGAGATTCAAAGGAAAAACTAACCCTTCTCAATCATTTTTCTTTTCTATATCTGGCACCATCGACTTAGTCTCTGTACAGAAAATAAATAAAACAATGAATGACAGCCTATTGTCGCCTTATCTTTTAATCAACAATGACCCATTAACGGTAAAGATTGATATCTTAAGTTCAAATGATTTATTTGCCATAATAAAAACGTGTAATACAGGCCGAACACAACTTCTGGCTAAGCGATAATTAGGAACAGTTTGGCCACCAGCAACCGCTACTTTATTATCAAATGACGATCCTTGTCGATATTACACATAGAAAACGGATGGTTATTTTTATTCATCTATCAGTAATACAATGACGACTTGATCCTGACTTAAAGTGTTTCAATGTTAAAAAGGTCGCACATCAAGATATCCAATCTAGATTTAGACTCCTTATGGTTAAATAACCGCCTTAAAGTTACGAACATTGTGAATGGTTATATCTATCTTTCTACTTAACCATTCACATCAAGCGTAACGAAATAACATCAAAGCGTTTTGACGTTTAAGCCAAAATAATAACACTCTATTTTTCTAAAAATGGTTTGAGCCCCATCAAATAATTTCCTTTAAGTTGCACACACTTTCACCATACAAACACATTCAACAATACAACCCGATGAATTCAAAGGGTAAATTAATTCAAGCCTTTTCAGTATCTATCTATTTATCAACATGAAAAAGTGAACTTGTCTTGTTAACTACACGGCACACAAAACATTATCAAAATAGAAAAATTACAAACGAGGGAATTGTTAATGATTAGTATAAACAGAAGTCTCTTAGCAACCGCAGTGTTGTCTGTTCTATCAACCGGTGTAAACGCAAAGGTGTACCCGGACCAAATAGTGTTTGACCAACTTGGTGAAGATGTATGTCGCTCTGGTTATCGTCCTTTAGACCGTTATGAAGCTGAAGAGCAGAAGAGTGCTTTGGTCGCTCGTATGGGCACTTGGCAGATTACCGGGTTAAAAGGAAACTGGGTAATCATGGGGCCTGGTTATCATGGCGAAATTAAACAATCAAACAGCGGGTCTACGTTCTGTTATCCGAACAATGACCAATCTGAAATACCAAATTACTCGGCTAAAGCCGTCACAGAAGGCAGCGAGATAGACGTTGAATATGACTTAGTGAACAACCGCAATGATTTTGTACGCCCTCTTAGCTATCTAGCTCACAACCTAGGTTATGCATGGGTTGGCGGTAACAACAGTCAGTATGTTGGCGAAGACATGACGATTAAACGCTCAGGTGACTCTTGGGTAATACAAGGCAACAACAGTGGCTCTTGTGATGGTTATCGCTGTAACGAAAAAACTAAGATCACCGTCGACAACTTCACCTACACCGTTAACGACAATAACTTTTGGCACGGCGATGTCGTCGAGTCCGATCGTGAACTGGTTAAAACGGTTTACGCAACCGCGAGAAACAGAAGCGACATCGCGCAGCAAGTCGTTGTCGACCTAAAAGTCGATGAGTCTACAAATTGGTCGAAAACGAATAGCTATGGGTTCTCCGAAAGTGTTCAAACAGAGAATACATTTAAATGGCCTTTGGTTGGCGAGACTAAGCTAACGATTAAATTAGAAGCGAATCAGAGCTTCGCTGAAACCAATGGTAACTCCACGAGCGAGCAAGTCACACTTCAAGCTCGTCCTATGGTTCCAGCGAATTCAGAGCTGCCGATTCGAGTTGAGCTATATCGTTCAACCATTTCTTATCCGTACCGATTCAACGCCGACATCAGTTACGATGTTGAATTTAACGGCTTCCTACGTTGGGGTGGTAACGCATGGCACAGCCATCCAGACAACCGCCCGTACAAAGCTCACACCTTCACTATGGGCCGCAGCAGCAATGAATCAGCCGATATTCGCTACCAATGGGATCACAGATACATTCCAGGAGAAACGAAATGGTGGGACTGGGGCTGGGCTATCAAAGAAGCCGGTTTATCAAGCATGCAGTACGCGACTGGAGGAAGCTTACGCCCATTCCACTCCTACGTATCCGGTGATTTCAACGCTGAATCTCAATTTGCAGGCACCATTGAGATTGGCCAAGCGACACCAATTACTAACAGTTTACGCAGCAAAAGAAGTGTTGATTCAGTCAACGAAACCACTGAGCGCATTGGCGATATCGAAGTTACCACCAACTTCAATGCAGATGAGTTGAGTGACTTAGGTTTCGAAGGCGCTGAGATGAACATTAGCGTTGTTGAATAACGCAGTGGCTCACATCTAACACTCGATTTACCAGTAACAAAAAAGCCCACGGCAGTGTTTATATACAAACCTAACGTGGGCTTTCTTCTTTTTAATTCAATTGTGTAGAGCCTTTAGGACGACTCCCAATAACCTATACCCAAAACGGTTCAGGTTATACTGGCTCTTCCATCAGAAGCTTAACCCCCAGCCCCACCAGCACCATACCCGTCACACCTTCCATCCACTTCATAAAACTCGCGTTCTTGAGCAAGTTTTTAGCTGAGTTAAGTGCCCCAGCCAAGCCGCATTGCCACACCATCGCAATCATAAAGTGTACCGAAGCCATCAACATAGATTGCAATAAAGGCGAACCTTCAGGGTTTACAAATTGAGGTAAAAAGGCCAGATAGAAAACTGCTGTTTTTGGGTTAAGAACGTTAGACAGAAAGCCTTCACGCAAAGAACGCTTTGCACTGTATGCTTGCTGAGCTTGTTCACCGACCTTCAAACCACCACCGTTTTTCATCAACGCTCGTAAACTGCTTAAGCCAAGCCAGATGAGGTAAACTGCACCTACCATCTTAACGGCTTGAAAGAGTTCAGCAGACTGGGCAAGAATTGCAGAAATACCCACAGCAGAGAAAAAGGCGTGTACATAGAGGCCGCTACAAATACCAAAGCTGGTCATTACACCGTCAGATAAGCCCGAGCGGCTCGTGTTGCGAATCACCAAAGCCGTATCTAAGCCCGGCGTTAGCGTTAAAATAGTGATGGCAATTAGAAATGCCTCAAAGTTCAAAATATCCATATTATTGTCATTGTTGTTCAGCGATCTATCATCAATACCGCTTATCTGAACAATTCGCAAGCAACAATTGCCATCTGCTATACAAGTCACTGATTTTGTGCACAATGGAACAGTTTGATTTGTTAAGAAATAGTAAATTCTAGGCATCGTACTGCCTCATGCTTTTATCGCTATATCTTCGACTGCGAAGGTCAGCGTCATTAAAAAGCAGAGCCATAATCAAAGTACACCAGAGATGAACCTTAAAGCTGACGCTGTCCTAGGGATCATTTAAAGAAACCAAATTAAGAGTAGTCAAATGAGCGAATTCAAAAAACTAGTCGAGCACTCTCAAAAATGTTCACGCTTTCAACACCTCGCCTCTATTTGTGGTTGGGACCAAGCTTCCATGATGCCTGCCGGTGGTAACCAAGCTCGCAGTGAAGCGATGGCCGAACTTTCGGTTCATATTCACGGGTTGATGACACAACCACAGCTTGGCGATTGGATTGCAGACGCTGAAAACGAAGCGCTAAATGGCGAGCAACAATCGTCTCTGCGTGAAATTAAACGCCAATGGCAACAAGCTAACCTACTTCCAGAAAAACTGGTTGAAGCGAAATCTCTAGCGGGTTCAAAATGTGAACATGCATGGCGAAGCCAACGTGGTAACAACGACTGGGTTGGATTCGAAAAGAACTGGCGTGAAGTGGTTGAGCTATCTCGAGAAGAAGCGCAGATCCGCGCCGACGCAGCGAACCTAACGCCTTATGATGCGATGCTGGATATCTATGAACCGGGCACCAGCTCTGCTTCGCTTGATACCTTGTTTGCAGACGTTAAAACTTGGCTACCAAACCTGATTGACGAAGTGATCGAAAAACAGTCGAACGAGCAATTTAATGCGCCATCTGGGATCTATTCGACCGAGAAACAGAAAGCACTTGGCTTAGAAGTCATGAAGCTACTTCAGTTCGACTTCGAACACGGCCGATTGGATGAAAGTGTTCACCCATTCTGTGGCGGCGTACCTTCAGACGTGCGCATCACAACCCGATACGACGAAGCGGAATTCGTTCAAAGCTTAATGGGTATTGTGCATGAAACAGGACACGCACGTTACGAACAAGGCTTACCAAAGCACCTAGCAGGACAACCGGCGGGCGAAGCGCGCTCTATGGGCATCCACGAATCTCAATCTTTGTTCTTCGAGATGCAAGTTGGCCGCAGCGACCCATTCATCGGACACTTGGCAAACTTGGCGGGGCAGCAATTCTCAGGTTCAGAGTTTGAGAAAGAGAACTTCCAGAAGATCTACACTCGCGTGAAGAAAGACTTCATCCGTGTTGACGCTGATGAGCTTACCTACCCTGCACACGTTATCTTACGTTACGAAATTGAACGTGACTTGATCAACGGCAACATCAAACACACCGATGTTCCAGAACTATGGAATACCAAGATGCAGTCATACCTTGGCTTAAGTACTCAAGGTAATTTCACTAACGGCTGTATGCAAGATATCCACTGGACAGATGGAGCCTTTGGATATTTCCCTTCATACACATTAGGCGCTATGTACGCGGCGCAATTCATGGCTTCAATGAAGAAAACTGTCGATGTGAACTCTGTGATTGAAAGTGGCGACCTATCACCTATCTTCACTTGGTTAGAATCGAATATTTGGAGTAAAGGCAGCCTGCTTAACACCGATGACTTGGTGAAAGGCGCAACCGGTGAAACCTTGAATGCGCAATACTTCAAAGACCACCTAAGAAGCCGTTACCTTTAATGGAAAAAATTGATAGAGGCTGATCAGTTTATTGCTTCAGCCTTTTTAATCTCATTTTCAAAACATACTTAGGTTGATTCGAAGGCTTTATCCCTTCATCGAACTTAACAATCACGGAATATCCTGGTACCTGCTAGCACGAAATTGGACAATTTTGAGTTAGTAGCTTTTCTAATCTAGCTGGCCCTGAGTAACTTTTTGTATCCCTAAATGAAGAACTGATCCATCGAACGACGTGCCAAAAATGAAAGATTTTGGAAAAAATCTTCACTCGAGTTTCTTAAATTGAATCATATTAACGTAAACCTTCCGAATAATTACGCATTGACACCCCCGTCCTATTCAGAAAAAAGATTATTTTAAGCATAAGGTCACCTGACCTTTTCTGTCTCTCACTTCCTTATATACCATAACTGCATGCTTTAACGGATTGTCGTTATAGCTTTCAAACCATGCGAATTTCTTTTGGAGTAACAGATGAATATTGCCATTATTGGATGCGGATTAATCGCCGAACTACATGCTAAATCTCTACGAGCCATTGGCCAATCTGTCAACTGGGTTGTAGATAGAAACATTGATAATGCAAAGACATTTGCTAAGAAGTGGGATGTCCGAAACTACGGAGATTCGCTGACGGATGACCTGTTAGATAGTGTCGATAGTGTCCACATTTGTACACCTCCAACAGTTCATTATGAGCTAGTTAAGGAATGCTTACTCAAGGGTAAACACGTTATTTGTGAAAAACCTTTATGTTTGACAAAAGAAGAATCTGAAGAACTTATGATATTGGCGAGTGAGAAAAATGTCGTCAATGCGGTCAATTTCAATGTTCGTTATTATGATGCTTGTGAGAAAGCCAGAGTAGTCATTAGCCAAGAAGACTTTGGCAAACCTCTATTAATTCAATGCAGTTATCAACAAGAATTTCACGCCCTTCCAGAAACCTATTCTTGGCGGTACCGTCCTGAAATATCAGGACACTTAAGAGCAACAACTGAAATAGGCTCACATGCTATCGATCTGATCCGATATTGGACGGGCTTGACCGTCACCGAAGTGAGCGCGCATTTTGGCTGTTTTAATCCAGTGCGACACCTTGTAGATGGTGTTATGTACGGAGAAGAAAAAGATAATTCAATGCCTGTGAATATATCTTCTGAAGATGCCGCCATCATATCACTGAGGTTTAGTAATGGAGCAATAGGGAATATCGTTCTATCCGAAGTTTCACATGGCAGAAATAACAGTATAAAGCTGGAAGTAGTTGGTGATAACAAATCTGTTTGGTGGGAATCTGAGACACCTTATCACCTTAATATAGCAAGAAAAAACGCTGGAATCACTTCATCCATAAACGCCTTTAGTCAGAACTTCTCCGATACTATCGGTCAGTTTATTGAGCAAGTTTATCAAGATATCCACTTCGATAAACGTGAAGGATATTACCCTGATTTTAAAGACGGTTTTATCAATTCACTCATCTGTGACGCGATATATAAAAGCGCAAACAACAATGCTTCATGGGTTCAACTAGAGGAATACAAATAATGAAGCCAACTCTCGTAAAAGATATACATCCTGACGTTCAAGCTATGATTGAACATTTTCAGTTTGATACTTTGCCTGTAGAAGGAACGCTTTATAAAAGTGTTTATCGTTCACCACTGAAAGTGGCGGATGGGGAGCCAGCAAGTACTGCAATGATAGGTATGTACTCCAGTGTTCCGTTTAGCGTTTCCTGTTTCCATAAGTTAAAAAGTGCTGAAGTGTGGCATGTGTATGGTGGCGACCCATTTATGCTGGTACTTCTTCATGAAGATGGCTCTGCAGAGCAAGTTTTAATGGGAAATGACCCGCTAAAAGACCAGCATGTTCAATACGTTGTACCAGAAAACACATGGCAAGCAGGCTATTTGATCGAAGGCGGTCTATATGCGTTGTTTGGGTGTACTATGGCCCCTGGTTTCTGCGGAAAGAACTTTCTGGCGGGAACCGCTGATGAGTTAATAAGATTATATCCAGACCAAGAAAGCACTATAAAAAAGTTGAGTGTTAACGGGCATGAGACACAAATGCCTGAAGGCTTTGAAGACGATTAGAATAATGTATAGCTTAACTTTTTTAGGTTTAGTGTCGTTGGGTGGTGCTATTGGTGCAAGTTGTCGATACATCATTACGATACAAGCGACTCAGGTATTAGGCCAAGATTTTCCTCATGGTACGTTAGTCGTGAACATCATTGGCTCATGCATCATGGGGGGCTTAGTAGCCGCAGTCTCTAATAGTCTCCTGGTATCAGATGCTTGGCGACCATTAATCGCTGTTGGTTTTCTTGGCGCACTCACCACGTTTTCCACATTTTCACTGGATAACGTTATGTTCTTAGAACAACAAGAATACCTCAAGGCATTTTTTAATACTTCTCTCAATGTTATTTTCAGCATCAGCGCATGCTATTTAAGTTTCTATTTAGTTTCCAAACTATAACCTTTAAAAAGGAGATTAGAGTATCAATCTCCTTATCAATTTTTAAAAAATAGACCAAAACATCAAAAACAGGGAAATGTAAATGACAGAGCAATTAATTTGCAATATATCGTTAGTTGTCGAAGATTATGATGACGCAATAGATTTCTATACAAATAAATTAAAGTTTTCGCTTTTCGAAGATACGCCGCTAGAGAATGGAAAGCGCTGGGTACAAGTTTCTCCACCCAATTCGAATGGAACCCGCTTATTATTAGCGAAGGCAAGCAATCCAGAACAACTTAAGTTTATCGGAAACCAAACTGGCGGCCGAGTGTTCCTATTTTTGCAGACTAATGATTTTTGGCTTGATTTCAATGAGATGAAAGATAATGGCGTTGAGTTTTGCGAAGATCCTCGTGAAGAAGCTTATGGCACTGTTGTCGTATTCAAAGACCTATATGGAAACAAATGGGATTTATTAGAGTTCACTCATGTTAATCAGCCAAATCATTAACCAGTAACTTATAATGCTTAGGTGTTATATGAATTTTACCAGCCAGAATAGAAAGCCTTTCTTGTTCTTTTAGTTTTTTGACGCTTCGGTTAACGGTTTTAATACTAAGGCCAACCTCATGAGAGATCACTTGCCTTGTTTTATTTATCGTTATCTGAGCGCCATTATTGTCTTCACGATAACTCTTAACGAGATAAACTCTTAATTTATCTACGCCGCTCTTATATAAATCATCTCCTAGCCGGTAAGATTCACGGTACATTTTTTCTGCCATTTTTTGAGACACCATGAAAAGAAAATCATGGTTACTTTTTAATGCTGCCAAAAACTGTTTCGATGGAAACCTAATCAGGGTGCAATCCGTATTTGCAATCACGGTCGTTGTATTGATGAAATTTCCTGAGATGATCTCTAAATCACACATAAAGGAACCCTTGGTCATGTGTGATATAAGATATGTCTCTCCATTCTGATGAGGGTTCTGAACTATAAGTTCCCCTTCCTCTATAAAGTAGGCATAAAGAGTAGTTTGACCTTTATAAAACACTGCTTCTCCTTTTTCGATGCTAATGGTCACTCTATCTGCTAACAATATGGGAAAAGTGCTTATAATTTTGGTTACTTCAGTTTCCACTCATAACTCCATAACTCCATAACTAGGGGGGTAATAAAGTATATCAGTTTGAAGCGATTACTTGGTACCTTAAAGACCGATCCCAAAAAAATAGTAAACCCCTTTCATTCTGTGATATTAGTGTTTTAACTTAAGCCTACATACATAAAAATGCAAATAGGAATAAGCCATCTATAAACTTTGATTTTGCAAACTTCTGGAAGTTTTCTATCACGGCCTTTGTGCTTAGAATTATGAGCAAAAGTACGGTGATTCCAGTGCCGTAAGCTGCTATTGAGTAAGTGCGTTAA
Source organism: Vibrio sp. G-C-1 (assembly GCF_021728015.1). Classification (NCBI taxonomy): domain Bacteria; kingdom Pseudomonadati; phylum Pseudomonadota; class Gammaproteobacteria; order Vibrionales; family Vibrionaceae; genus Vibrio; species Vibrio sp. G-C-1. The sequence goes on from NZ_JAKKCR010000012.1 coordinate 126,244, forward strand.
CAAACAATGGGGCATAAATGAGCTATAGCTTCCCCTAAATTAACCAATTCAGAGATAACTAAACGTATGGAAAGTCGCTTAACGTAGCATCCAGTATTGACGGTGCAGATCAGTTTAAAACTAGCTCATTTATCGCCAGTAAGCATATCAAAGAAGATCTGTCTCGATTCTGGAGTGTTGTCTCTGTGCGTTTCATATTTTACATGCGTGTTTGCATCAACAGTTTTTGATAGCTTGATGCTCCAAAGTGCTTTCATTTGATTCGGTACAATTGAATATCGGACATCGATAATACGCAGCTCATCTGTTGGGTCCTGAGCAATATAACCATTCGAGAACCAGCGGAAACGTTCAATGTCTTTGGCTTGTTGAGAGTCAGGGTCAAGCCAAGGCAAATCCCTGCCAACGTTCAGCTTAACGATCGACTCTCCCGGATACGTGCTTACCGATGAACCAACCCGCACTGCGTCTACATAATAATGAGCCTCTGTTTCGTACACCACTTTCCAAACCAAGATATTAGCGAAGCTCGGTTTTGCCTCTAATCGAAGCGGCGTGTGTTGTCTTTCTTGCGCTAATTGCCAGCCCACCGCCTCTGCCCTATCTCGCTGAATCATCCCTAATGTTGGATAAATTAGCGCCCAAGCAAACGCAACGCGCGCGAGCCAAGGCGCTCGTTTCAACGTTGCACACACAAGTAAAATTAAGATGGGAAGCGTATAAACGGGATCGATGATTGATATGGTGTTCCAAGCAAAACGCGCGTTGGTGAAAGGCCAAAGTAACTGCGTACCATAAGTGGTACAAGCGTCTAACAGTGCATGAGTGCCATAACCCAGAGCACAAAACAGCCAACTTTGTTTGAAAGTAAGCCCACGTCTTTTTGCAATCAGATGATGCAGAACCAAGGCACAGATCAAACTGCCAACGGGGATAAAGAAGAGTGAATGGGTAAACTGTCGATGAAATTCCAAAGCCAACAAAGGGTCACTTTGAGACTTAATCAGTGCATCCAAATCTGGTGCCAACCCGGAGAGCAGCCCTAATACCCCAGCAACAACCAAATGCTGTTTTTTGCTGGCCGATTGTGACAAAGAAGCGCCTAACACGCCCTGCGTTAAAGGATCCATAAACCACTCATTGATAGCATTCCGTTGAATCAAACAAGATACATTTAGCTATAGCAGTGAATTGTTCATAACTAAACGGTTTTATCAATACACTCATGTACATAGCTGTATAAGCATAGACCGATAGACAAAAAAAGAGCAGTTATGAAACTGCCCTTTTCTAATTATTGGTGGTTGATCAATGTATTCTTTTTTGTTCTATATATTCGCACTTGAACGGTCTTTAATTAACGCGCCACCATGCTTGCAGCAATAACCACTAACAGTACTGAGAAGATTTTCTTAATCGTCGGAACAGGTAAATGGTTGGTCGCTTTTGCGCCTAAAGGAGCCGTAAACCAAGACGTGCACACAATACCCAACAGCGCAGGCAGATAAACAAAGCCAGCAAAACCGTCTGATAGAGCAAAGTGGCTGCTGCCTGAACTGATGTAACCTATCGAGCCAAATAGCGCGATCACAATGCCACAAGCTGAGGCACAACCTATGGCCTTTTTCATATCGACAGAGAAGAACGTTAATAGCGGAACCAACAATGCACCGCCACCAATGCCTATCATGGCAGACAAGCCACCCGTAATAGTTGTCAGCACCGTTAGCACGCCCTTGTTTGGCAGTTTTCGTTCCTTAGGTGCATCATTTTTGCTGCTTAAGAACATCTTGATCGCAATAAGAACCACACTTACAGCGAACACAATACGAACGACTTTTTCCGGCAACAGAGCCGCCATAAAGCCACTAACCAGTGCACCCAGAGCAACACCGAGCATGATCCAAGGCGCCAGATCCCAAGGAACGTTTCCATTCTTGTGGTGAGCAAGTGCAGAAGAAGTTGAGGTGAACAGTATCGATGCCAACGAAGTAGCGATAGCCGCAACAACCACTTGATCCGCAGGTAGAATCTCTAAGTGAAGTAAAATGCTGCTTAGCACCGGAACAATGATCAGCCCTCCGCCAATCCCCAAAAGCCCGGCAAGAAAACCAACACCACTGCCTAATAATGCACAGTATAAAATCAACAACAGCAATTCACTCATTTCATCCATCTCTTAATTAAATTAATCGTCTTAAATAACACACTATTAATGTGGTTATATTTCCATCAAGCTAATTAATATAACTGACACTGGCTTAAATATTCAAACAGAATAGATCATGAATATTCCTCATGTTCAATGTGAAGTAATACCATTGTTAATGGTGAACCTATCAACGTATAAAAACCTTAAGCGATTAACTTTATACGACATTAATTCTACTAAGCATTAATGTCAGACAGCATAGCCTTCGATTCTTAATCCGGTCACAAGCAAAAAATAAAAGCCGTTTTAATACTAAAGACCGAGAGAATCAGAAAACAAATTGGGATACCAAATCAGCATGAATAAAGAATTTAATTTTACGATTAAGAGCATTAGCCTCGACGAAAACTACCAGCCTGCAGACAGCACGCGCATCACAACCAACTTTGCTAACCTGGCTAGAGGCGACAGCCGCCAAGCGAACTTGCGTAATGCACTGCAAATGATCGATAACAGTTTCAACGCATTAGCACACTGGGACAACCCTAAGGGCGACCGTTACTCTGTTGAGCTTGAAATCATTTCTGTTGATATGGACATTGAAAGCAACGGTGAAGCATTCCCTTCAATTGAAGTGCTGAAAACCAATATTCTGGACCGTAAAACCAACGAGCGTATTGAAGGCATTATCGGAAATAACTTCTCTTCTTATGTTCGAGATTATGACTTTAGCGTACGTCTATTGGATCATAATAAAGGCCAAGATAAATTCAGCATTCCAGAAGATTTTGGTGATTTACACGGCAAGCTTTTTAAATATTTCGTTAACTCTGACGCTTACAAAAAGAACTTTAATAAGCCACCTGTTATTTGCTTAAGCGTGTCAGATAATAAAACCTATTACCGCACTGAAAACCAACACCCAGTATTAGGTTTTGAATACCAACCGAATGAGTCTTCTTTAACTGAGCAATATTTTAAGAAGATGGGCTTACAGGTTCGTTATTTCATGCCGCCAAACAGTGTTGCACCTTTGGCTTTCTATTTCTTTGGTGATCTACTGAACGATTACTCGAACCTAGAGCTTATCAGCACCATCAGTACCATGGGCACGTTCCAGAAAATCTACCGTCCTGAGATTTACAACGCAAACGCAGTTGCGGGCAACTGTTACCAACCAAATTTGAAAAACTTGGATCACTCGCTGACTCAAATCGTGTACGACCGTGAAGAACGAAGCCAGCTAGCGGTTGAACAAGGTAAATTCGCAGAAGAGAAATTCATTAAGCCGTACCAATCAGTTCTAGAGAACTGGTCGGCAAATTACGCACTTTAATCGTCTATTGCGCTCTCAAACCACCCAAGGATAGGCAGTATTATTATGAAAACACTATTACCGACTTCAACAGCGGGCAGCTTGCCGAAACCATCTTGGCTTGCACAACCAGAGACGCTTTGGTCGCCATGGAAACTTCAAGGCGATGAACTCACAGACGGCAAACAAGATGCGCTGCGTGTCTCTCTGCACGAGCAGCAGCAAGCAGGCATTGATATTGTGAGTGACGGTGAGCAAACACGTCAGCACTTTGTAACGACCTTCATTGAACACTTGAATGGCGTTGATTTTGAAAAGCGTGAAACCGTTAAAATCCGCGACCGTTACGATGCAAGTGTTCCTACAGTCGTTGGCCCTGTTTCTCGTCAGAAATCCGTGTTTGTCGAAGATGCTAAATTCTTACGCCAGCAAACTGATCAACCGATTAAATGGGCCCTGCCGGGGCCTATGACCATGATTGATACACTTTACGATGCGCATTACCAAAGCCGTGAAAAGCTCGCGTGGGAATTTGCGAAGATCCTCAACGAAGAAGCGAAAGAGTTAGAAGCAGCAGGTGTTGATATTATTCAGTTCGATGAACCTGCGTTTAACGTATTTTTTGATGAAGTGAACGAATGGGGCATCGCTTGTTTGGAAAGAGCCATTGAAGGGCTTAAGTGTGAAACAGCAGTGCATATTTGTTATGGCTACGGCATTAAAGCGAATACGGATTGGAAAAAAACGTTAGGCACCGAGTGGCGCCAATACGAAGAAGTATTTCCTAAGCTGCAGCAATCGAATATCGATATTATCTCTTTAGAGTGTCACAACTCTCATGTACCTCTTGAGCTACTTGAACTCGTGCGAGGCAAGAAAGTGATGGTCGGTGCGATCGATGTTGCTACCGATTCAATTGAAACACCAGAAGAAGTGGCTAACACTCTACGAGAAACACTTAAGTACGTTGATGCAGACAAGCTCTACCCTTGCACCAACTGTGGCATGGCTCCCCTGCCTCGCGAAATTGCCTCAGCGAAGCTTAATGCGCTCAGTGCAGGAGCAGAGATCGTTCGTAAAGAACTTTCAGCGTAACGCTTTCCTTAAGAACAAAAGCTATCCCCTGAAGCCTAAGTATCACATCGATGCTTAGGCTTCCGTACTCTTCTCAACTTCCACTCTCTATTTATCTATTTATCTATTTATCTATTTATCTAAGAAGGTAGCCATCTTCTTCAGAGTGATTAGCGCCTTATCAAGCTCGTCTCTTTCAATGCTTTCAGCGCCACTTTCAGCCCATACTTCCTGTTTTTTATCTAACAGCGAATACGCTTCCTTGCCCTTTTCAGTCATGTTAACCAACTTTGCTTTTTTGTGATTCGGGTTATCAAGCCAAGTTAGCAGGCCATCTTTCACCATGATGTCGGTAACACGCTGAGTCGCTTGTCTGCTTTGCCCCATAATACGAGCAATTTGAGAAACCGTGACCAGATCATCGGACTTTTCGATCGCCCCCATCACCTTCCATCTGGCACTGCTTAACCCTAACTCTTCGGTTAATTTATCACCCTCAGCATTCAATAGACCACTGACCTTAAAGATCTCTAGTGCGATCTTTGTGAAAACTTCTCCATTCGTATCCATAACACTCACTTTGACAACATACTGTCATTAAATTAGACTTAAACCAAGTTGACAACATGTTACCAAACTAAAGGCACAAATGATATGAAACCAATAATCCACAAAACAGCGGCATTAACAGCAACACTGTGTGTCGCGACATTCTTTACCAGCACATTGCTTGTAGAACTGTTTGGCACTTTGGAATCAGTGAAGCTAGTCAAGTCGATGATCGTTTTTCCGGGCTTGTTTATTCTTGTCCCAGCCATTGCTATCACTGGTGCGACCGGCGCAGCTATGGCAAAACAACGAAAAGGGAAAATAGTTGAGCGTAAGAGTAAACGCATGCCAATTATCGCGTTCAACGGGATCGTTATTTTGATTCCGGCCGCTTACTTTTTAAATCAGTGGGCAAGTTTAGGAGAGTTCGACTCAGTGTTTTATGGCGTTCAGGTTTTAGAACTGATAGCAGGCGCGACCAACCTAACACTGATGTCTTTGAATATCATGGACGGCAGAAAGTTTCGTCCTAAGAAGGCAACACAAGGCTAAGCTCATCGTGTTTAAGCAAACAGATGAGCTTTATACGCGGCTGTTACCAGGTTTTATCTAAGTCTTGAGCATATAAAGAGATCGCTCGTTGGTACTCTTTGATTGCTTCGCTATTCGTCGTGGAAACTAAAAGCTCAAGTAACAGCGATGTCGCCTCTTTATGGCGACCTAAATTGTACAAACACATTGCGTAGAAAGGTTTCACTTCTATCGAGTCAGGATACTCAGCCATAGTCTGTTCGAAATAGCCTAAAGCCTCTGCATAAAGGCCAAGGCTTCGATAAGTACTCGCCAAACCGAACAGCGCATCAAAACGCTCTACTGAAGAAAGCACGCCAGACAGAGACAGCACATAGTGATCAATCGCCTGTTGCTCTTTGCCTTGGTTGTCGTAAGACCACGCAATCTGTAAATGAGCTTTCGCCGCATAGTTTTCATCAGTGAGTAACACTGCCAGTAAGTCACGCGACGCTTGATACTTCTCTTCTTTTCGCAATTCGATTGCTTGTTTGATAATGGTGTCCATAACTCTCCCTTACGCTTAAGCGCTTTGCTATGCGTTCATTTCCTCGAACATCTGTTTATAAGACTGAGTTTGTAGTGCCGATTGAGTCAACCCGAACTTACTGGCTAACAACTCAAGCTCACTTTTATACACAGACAACTTAGATTCATCGTCCGTCATGATAGCAAACTCAGCAAAATCACCGATACCCGCAAGAGAATCGACCGTGATGTGGAACTCTCCAACAAAATAGATACTGCGAGTTTTCTGCGCTTTAAGAATCACTTCGTAACCCAGGTTCTCTAGCATACTCTTAGCATTCGACGCATCAGTGATGTTTGTCGCTTCACATCGATCAGACTCAGGGCCTTTTACGATCCATAGTTTGATGCCCGACGGCTCCATAGTGCGAATACACAAGCTTTTGTTCTGAGCCTGTAAGCTTCTATCAGGGCTATCGAAATACCAATCACATTCCTGATTGTCTTGCAGCATTACTTCATGAGCAATTAGGTTCAAAGTTTTCAAGAACTCAGACTTAGAGCTAAGTCGATACTTCAGCTCAACCTCATATTTTCCTTTGAAATGATCGTTAGTCATAGGTTAGCTCAATGCAAAAAAGGCGATACTAGCATACGAACCGAATCCGAAATACAAACTGGCGCACAACACAAACGAAAGCCGTGGAACTATGTTCGACACGCTAACATACGGGTCCATTCTTCTTTGTTCATTGCGCCTTTAGAAAGGTAAATATTGTGTTTCTGCATTGCACCTTTCGTGTATGAAAGTTTGATGAATGAGCCAATTTCAAACGGAAGAAAGCTGCGCTGTAAAGTCACATCACAAGCAACTCCATTTAAACGTACATGACCGTTCGTGATTTCAAATGAGCTATCGCGAAGCTTCCACCACAACATTAGAATTTTTATTAGTGGAGGAACACAAATTATCAGCCCTATGGTTAGCAGCGATGAACGATCACCGTCTGATATCCAATAGACAAGACCTAATGCAATAACAATAAACAGCAACTCTGAAAATAAGTATTTAATAAAATTTAATTGGATACGGTTATCCATGACACCCTCTCAATGATGATCCTAAAAGCAACTCCATTTCAACGAGCCCTTTCACTTCAGACAACTTAGTAAAACCTTTTGATTGATAAAGCTTAATAGCGGGATTCTCACTGAACACGCGCAACACTAACTGAGTCGATGCTTGATTGTTCGCATGTTCAATAGCTAAATCGAGACACTTAGAGCCAAAACCTCGACCTTGATAGTCAGCTAATATCTGCAAGTCCCTAAGAAACGTTGTACCACTGGTGTAACTGAAGCGGATAACACCAATACGGCGATCCCCCACATAAATTTCATAGTTATCCAGCTCATCCCAGCTGCGTAAAAACTGACTATGACCCCAAGCGACGCCACGAGCTTGGTAGTAACTCGCCATATTCGTTTTAGTGATCGATTCAGCGAACTTAGGATCGGAACCTTTGACCAACCTTACTTCCATATTGTGTCCTTTGTTTCTAAATCAAACATTGAGCAATACGTAATTTAACTACCAAGAGTATTGCATCGTGTTTGAACCATCCTAATCAATCAGATTCCTTGTTTAACGCCTTCTCTAACCACATTGAACTGATGTATTGATCGTTTTTCTTCGCATATTCATTGAACACTCCGACTTCTCGAAATCCAAAACGTTTATGAAGTGCTATTGAAGCCTCATTAGGTAAAGCAACACCTGAGAGTACGCGGTGAACACCATAATCACTAATCGATGCAAATAGCTGAGAATAAAGCTTAGAGCCTAAACCTTTACCTTGAGCTTCTGCGGCAAGATAAATAGTGACCTCTGCGGTATCTTCAAATGCCGACATAGCCCTGTATTGCTGAGAACACGCGAAGCCTAATAACGCATCACCTTCTGTCGCAACATACAGTTGATATTTGCTTTGGCTCGAAAATTGAGAAAACCACTGCTGGCGATTTTCCAACGACAACTTCTCTTCTTCAAAGCGCGCATTGGTATGTTCAATATAAAAGTTGAAGATATCGGTGATGCCTGCAATATCAGGTAATGCCCCTACTCTGATTTCCATGTAATGTCCTTTTAGTTGTCTATTTTTGAATGACTAATAAACAGGCATCAATAGTGACTGCAGAACTGACTCTCGCAAGGAATACCATCACGATCACCATCTATTTTCACATTGGGACAGTTTGCCAAATAAAACTTTGCTTCATCGCAAGATAGCATCTCACTACAATGCGTTTTACCTTGGCAACTAAATCCCATGTTCTCATATGCAGGATTTAACTTAGGCTCCAATACCAAAAGATACAAGCCTGCGCCAATAAGCCCGATGAAAAGTGCAGACAAAATAATTGAAAGAGGGTTAGATTTGGATGTTTCTATACCAACTAGTTGAGCACTCGAAGCGCTGAGTTTAGAGCCACTATTCGATAATTGAAATTCAACTTCATCCCCAACTTGAGGACGACGATAACCGTCCGTAAACTTCGATATATGAACAAAAACATCTCCCTCTAATTCATCTGAATTGATGAAGCCAAAACCTCTCTCATCAACCCAGCGAACAATTTTTCCATTCATAGCTATCCCTTCTTCAAACCGCTTTCAACTCTTGACTCATATCACCAACAATATGCAGATTACATTATGACAGCTTAATGTGGGGGCAAATTACTCGATGGACTCTTAACTTTACCCATTTTAGTCAGGATGCCTTTACCCTTCTCATAAACAAAAGATAAACTAAAGTAGACTGAAACCCACAAGACAAAATCGAGAGCAGCTAACTTGATATCAAGTGGATCTGAAAAGATGTTATAGGTGTGCCCAAACTTTGCTTCAATTGATTTAACTAAAATCACTGTAACGATAAAAATCACAATCCTCATGGGTTTTCCTATCTATATCTTTAAACTAAATCGTACACATGCGTGTGGATATTGTTTAAGTTATTCCAAGTATATAATACGTTGACGGCCCTACTTGCCATCGACCTTTTCTATAAACCAACTCCCTTGGCACGGGCCATTGGTTAAGTGCCAACGGCCGTCAAATCTATTGCTACTTCCATGTGCTGAAAAACGATAATCCCATCGGCGATGTTTGGCATATAAACGTAAGTCGCCGCTTTCCGTCACCCAGCCCTCTAACGGTGTTCCATTGTAGGTAAGCCTTAGGGTAACTTTACCCTCACGAATAGTTCCGTTGATGGTTGTGCGTTCACACATATTATTGCCAGTGATGTTAATGCGACGGCCTAGCTACTCACCGTCGAAATCGGTAGAAGGAACAAATTGGGGACCATCAGGAAGTTTGGGGAACAACTCGGAATTATTGGACCCGAACCACTGAAGCTCACGACCAACAAGGAAGAAGACAACAAAGCCGATTGATATCGCTATCAAAAATCCCTTTTTCATGAGCCTCTTCCCTAATCAGCTGACCTTAAGAAAAGAACCCTAACATAATGAAAAGTAATAACTTACTATCAATTTAATTAATTTTGATATATTCCACAAATTGCATTCAAATGTTGAATATAGAGAAAGCGGCATCGTATGAAGTTCTGCTGCATGTTCAGGGAATATTCGTGAAGAAAACACAATGCATGCGCTGGCGTTACCTGGAGGCAGGCACGGCACTAATGTGGTGTATAAAGACTATGTATTAACTTCAATTTTGGTTGGCGTAGCGTATGAGTTTTAGACTTAAGCCAGCAACCAGTGTGTTAATAACTGAGTACTAAAACCTGAACGACTAAAAGAGATAGGTAATATATGCACCGAAAGATTACATCTTTCAAAGACAAAATCCTTCAGAAAGCGTCCTTCGGTGCATACAATTTCAAGCGACTGACATTAGTGACTCATGTAAGTCGCTAACATAAGTGACTAACGCAAGCGTCTCAACACAACCTGCTGGTCAAGCTCATTCTGATAGTCCGTGTAATCAAGCCCTTGATCAAATATGTACTCAGTGACAAGAGTACGAATGCACTCAACTAATGTGCTTGCTTGCCAAGGCTTTTCAAAGTAACGGTCGATACCTGCTGCATTAATCGCATTGATGGTATCGGTGTGAGTGGCCTGCCCCGTAAGAAGAATTTTCTTTGTATTCGGAAAGCGGCTGTCATGGAATACTTCAGTGAGTAACTCCACGCCCGTTTTCCCTGGCATCACATGATCGGACACGATGACGGTAATGTGTTCGCCTTCTGCGTCAAGTTCATCAATGAGATCAAGCACTTCTAGCGCTGATTCACAATCTTCAATATTCAGCCAACTCGCCAGCGGCTCTAAATCTTGTACCACTGCGCTCAGTACTTCTCTCTGGTCATCGACACAGATTAAATTAAGCTTCTCCATGTTCACCCTCTACTGGTAACTTGATTCTAAATACAGTTTTAGAAGCATCACTTTTCACAATAATACTTCCGCCATAACCCGCCACAATCCGCTTAACGATTGATAAACCCAAGCCCAATCCAAACGATAAACCACCTTTTTTAGTGGTGAAGTTGGGCTGAAATACCTTTCTACGAGTCACCTCGTCTATCTCAGGGCCGTTATTCGTGATCGTAACTAATATTCTTTTCTTACTTAATCTGGTTTGAATTTCTATTGCGGCATCGTCTGAATTCGACATTGCATCACAAGCATTCTTTACAATGTTGACCCAAATCTGAACGAGCTCTGTTTTCGAGCCTTTAAAAGTCGGCAAATCTGCAGGGCTCAATCGCACAGACACTCGACGTAACTCACTTTGTAACAACGATAAGGCATGGTTAATGGAGTCGTTAATATCAACCGCTTCTTCGGTGTCAATATCAACTCTGCCAAGTTGTTTAACCGATTTTACGATGCCGACGGTGTGTCTAGATGCCAAACGTAAATCATGTAAATCACAACCCATCTGCCAAAAGCGAATCGCTTCTTCTGGGTTTTTCAGCCAATGTTTTGAAATAACGTCTGTTGCATATGAAGCGTCAATTGGAATCGCCTTTGCAAGAGAGCGAGCAATGTTCTTGTCTAAACCATATTTTCTTTCAAATTGTCGCCCACGTGTTCGCGCTTCTGACGACGACGTTTTCTGACCATGCATTAACCCAAAATCGAAAAATTGACTGGCTTCTGGATGCACTTCTTCAAGTAGATCCATGATGACCGTTTCAAGTCGACCAGATTTACTATTTACTACACCAATAGCGTTGTTAAGCTCATGGGCAATCCCTGCAGCCAATTGACCCAAGGTCGTCATTTGCTCAGCAGTATGTAACTTCTCTAGCGCTTTTTGTTTCGCTATCGCTTCTTGTGTTGCACGGCGTTGACGACGCGACAACTCATTGACAATCACAGGTGTGAACTGTGCGGTAAGAGGGCCAAATTTACGTTCATCTTCTGCCGGCGTGTCTTTATCGATCCACGCTAACTCAACATCGGTTTTAGCAACAACCGTTGAAGATGCTGTCCAATTACCTGAAAAGAAGCTATGAACGCCTATAAAAGCTCCACTACCCGCGCTAAACACGCGTACTCGCGGTGCATTCGCTTCGGTATAAAATCCTTCGAGCTCTCCACTAAACACATAATACAAACGAGTGTTTAACGCTGATTGTTCAATAATGGTGTTACCGGCACGGCACGTCACCCGACGTTCTGTCTGATTAAAATAACGATCGATAAGTGCTTCTAGCTTTTGTTGATACACGTATCGTTATCCTATGTGACCAATTGAATGTAGCAGCCACACCATAACAAAACTCAGTAGCACACCAACCACACCCAAAATAATACCGATTCTGGCCATTTGATTACTTTGCACATGACCCGTGGCATGAGCCAACGCATTCGGTGGCGTACTGATTGGCAGCGACATACCTAATGAAGCGGCAAAAGTCACAACCAGAATTAACGTTAACTCACCGCCGAGTGGCGTGAGTGAAGCCATAGACGAACCTAATGCAGCCATAATTGGCATTAACAAGTTAGCCGTTGCGGTATGAGACATAAAGTTTGCCATTACCAAACACAAGAACGCCGCTCCGAACAACACCACATATGGTGAGTAAGCATCAAACGGAATGCTGTGTACCACGAGCCTTGCTAAGCCAGTTTTATCGAGAGCTAAACCAAGCGCAATACCACCAGATACAAGCCACAGTACGTCCCAAGAAATCTTTTTCAGGTCTTCTTTATTGATGATCCCTGTGAGTGAGAACACAGCGACAGGAATCAGAGCGACGGTATAAGAGTTCATGCCATGGCTTGAGCCCATTAACCAAAGAATGATGGTCAGCGCAAAAGTGACGTACACCGCAATGGCTTTGGGCGTTTTAAGGAATTTACCTTTAATGCTTAGCTCGATTTTCTTTTGATCAGCTTTGTACATAAAACCTATTAAAAACCACGCTAACGCCATCATAATAACGACAAACGGCACACCAAATGCCATCCATTCACCGAACGTAATGAGGTTATCGCCAACTAAATATTTAAGGGCGATAGCGTTCGGGGGGGTACCGATCGGGGTACCAATGCCACCGATGTTAGCGGCAACAGGGATACAAAGCGCAAACGCTATACGACCGGGGTCTTTCGGACCAAACACAGCCAGTACCGGCGTTAAAATAGATAGCATCATTGCCGTTGTTGCCGTGTTAGACATAAACATCGAAAAGATACCAGTGATCAACATTAAGCCGAGCATCACAAACTTTGGGTCTTGTCCAAATGGCTTCAATAATACACGGGCTAAGTTTACGTCTAATCGATACTTAGTGGCGGCCATCGCTAAGAAAAAACCGCCCAAAAACAGCATGATGATTGGGCTGGCGAATGTCGCCATGATATCGCTGTATTTTAACAACTCACCAAAATGTTCCTGCCCATGCTCAAACCTTAAAAAGATCAGCCCTTTATCCGACAACATCAACAATTGCAGAACGATAATAACAACAGACGTCGCGTAGATCGGGATAGGCTCGAACACCCAGCACAATGCCGCTAATAAAAAGATCGCGATAACGCGTTGTTGAATAATCGTAAGGCCTTCAAATGGAAACGCTGATAGCGGCATTACGAGGATAATGAAAGGAATTAAAATAGGGATAATGTATTTAATATAGGGGCGCATAGCACAAAAACTCTTCCTGAGATAACAACTACTTAGAAATTAGATTTAAAGTTCTAATTTAGATCCGACAACGAATTATCGACCTCTTATCACTATCTCACTATCGGTTAGATCAATGATTACGTAATCGCGATATCCCCTTTTTCGTTTCTGTGCGCTACCTCTACGTTTGTATGTGATTTACTGTTGCAATTAAATTCCGAGAAACAAAAGGCAAGCGTTCGCCTTTGCGTAGGAGATCCGTAATATGTGAGCCATATTTGACACCGGATTGGCTTTCAGAAGTAAAGAGCATAGCTGCATTATCGAGTAGCTCTTTTTTCAATTTGAGACCTGATTAGCGTGTAAGTTGTACTTCTGCGCTAACTAAACTGATAACGTTGCATAAGGTAAATGCAACGTCCTAATTAAACTCACTTTTCTAACAGACGACACTGATACTCGGCAATGTGCTTTAGCTCCAATGCATGTTCAGGGAATCGTTCGTGAAGAAAACACAATGCATCCGCTAACGTTATCTGGTGCAGGTTCAATGTATACCCAAAAACCAAACGGTGGACATTGTCATAGAGCTCATCTGAATTATCTGAGCTTTGACACTGCACCAAGATAGCTTGATCAATCTCATCGTCAGGATCTTCCAAAGGACTATTGGCCTGTCGATAAAGATTAGAAAGCATTGCGTCATATTGCTCTTTCGACAGCTCTTCCTTGCAACGCAATATCCACGTAAGCGTAATGAGGTTATGCCCAAAGAAACCAAACTGTTTTAGGCATACTTGTAATACGCTATTGAGCTCTACGACTTCGTTTGTGTCAGTGCTTCGGTCGCCATCAGAACGAGTCGATGTGACAAATTCAGTGAAGCGGTTAAGGAATGCTGGAACTTGAGGCGGCTGTAACTCACGGTAAACACGATTCAGCGCCAATAAGATAGTCACATTGTGGGAAAGGTATTCGCTTGTTTGAGAAGCCTGCGAAACGTAATGCGAGAAGATATCTTGAAAGCCCTTATTCTCATGCCACTGCATTAAAGCAGCATACGCCGCTGGGTATATCCCGTTATCCAATATCCTTTTAATACGAAAATCTGAGAAGTTGGGTGCTTGCACCGTTGCAGAGTACTCACCTAAAACTTCAATCTCAGTTTGGTCTATCAACTCACTCGTTTTAAGCCACACACTGTCGGTTGTGCCGAAATAATCATTAAGGTGATTCGCAGCCAAATAAGCTTTTAAAGAATGAGGTTGGTGGATGCTGGCACTACTATAAAGTGCCTTTTCTAATAGTTGGTCGCTTGTCATGTTTCCTCCGTGAAACTGACGTTTGGTGAGAGAATCGAACCAGCTCAACACCGAACGTCCAAATACACATCATATGCTTATAGTAATTCATGGGGAAATGCCATGCATTACGATTCAACCTAAAGCCATTATCTATGTGGCTTATTTGCTCAGGTTGTTCGGAAATACGTTCGTTTTGACTTCCGTAGCAAACTCATTTGCTGCGTCAAAGATAGTTTGGCTGCAATGGGCGTACTGTTTTGAAAATGGAGGCCATCGGTTACCAAGTCCAAGCGCATCATTGATCACTAATACCTGACCATCACAATCGGCTCCCGCGCCAATCCCAATCGTAGGAATACTTACCTCTTGAGTGATCGATTCGCCAAGTGAAGAAGGTATGTGTTCGAGCACCAACATAAACGCGCCGGCTTCTTGAATCGCTTTTGCTTCTTCGCTAACGGTTTGAGCATCTTCAGCTGATTGCCCTACTTTCTTGAAATTTGTTGCTGTTTGCGGTGTTAACCCCGTGTGGCCAACAACTGGGATATTGTTTGCTACAAGGTGAGTAATCACATCGAGTTTTGCACCTTCCAGCTTTATGCTGTCGGCACCAGCCTGCATCAACCTTTTCGCATTAACTAACGCTACTTCAGGAGAACGATCGGTTAAGTATGGGAGGTCACCAATAATGTGAGTATTTGGAGCACCTCGACGCACTGCCCCTACATGATATTCCATGTGCTCAATGGTCACATCTCGCGTACTGCTAAAGCCCATTTCAACCATACCGACAGTGTCACCAACGAGAATAATAGGTATCCCAGCAGATTCGATACTTGCAGCCACAGGGAATGTATAAGCAGTCAACATCGGAATACGTTGTTTCCCTTTCATTTCCATAAAAGAACTTGGAGTGTGTTTCATGTTCTTGCTCTCATAAAATCATGCGTTATTAAAGCACTGATTCTATTAGTTTTAATTAAGCTATGGAAGTGAAAATGCGGTATTGACTAAACACCCAAAAATCATGTTCAATTCAACAAATACGTTTAGTTAGTGAACGTTAAACTCAGAGATAGTGATTATTCAAATGAACTATTGGTGCAATAGACTCTTGTTAGGGATATTTTCGCAAAGTAGTAACTTTGATATTTCTCTTACTGTTTTTTGTTTCACGCCAAACCTCAACTCTAAACTGATCTACAGGTGGAGATGGGGTTCTTGGTTTCGGTTTTCGTGGTTGTTTGGGCGGTTGCTGAGGGTTTGTTAACTCTTCTCCATTCACGTCAATGAGCTTCAACTCCATTTGCTCAGGGGTTACTAGTGTTTGTTCCAAGGATTCTTTGAGGTCCTTGTAAAACTCAGGAGCCTCTTCTAGTTCCACACCAAAAATAGCTTCCGTTTCTTGCATTGCTATTTCGACGGTTAATTCGCCACGCTGAACTTTGACAAAAAGGCTTTCTAAGCGAGCAAGAGATTCTCCTCGCTTTCGCAATTTGGGCTGTACCCGACTAAGATCGAATGGTGAGCTAGCTCTTTCCCCAAGATAGTCACCAACAGCCTTAACTTGATTATTTATAGTTTGTAGACCGGAGATAAATGAACCATATTGTGCAATACCAAAATACAAGACACTTGCAGTTGCAAGTATTTTGCCTTTGGCTTTTATTGAACCCTCTTCAACTTCTAAAACAAGAGAGTAATCTCTTAACTCTAGGTTTTGCCCAACATAAGATTCCCACTCATCAAAGAGCTGAGTCGAATAACTTTCAAAGTCCTCGCGAGATAAGCTTGGCACTCCAATATAAAAATCAATTGTACCTATATTTGCCATTATTATTCCTATGCCAAGCGTTACGAATCTGTAGTAAGCGCTTTGTTATAAACTAACACTCAATAAAATGATCTTTGTTATCTATGTACATCTCTATATTTTCGAATACCCATTGTGTCTTTGAGTTCTCATTACGACCGCTACGTTTTCTTTCACGAGGCTTCCAGCGTCCGAAAAATATATACTCTTTTGATGGATCTATGTGTGCGAGCAATGAGCTATTTTTTAAAATGATTTGTGGAATTGGCTTCTTAATTATTCCATTTCTATCAGGTTCCACAAATGGAGAGTTTAGCTCCACTACATAGAAAGGGAACTTCTCATTCGTTGGTTTTCTAAGTTCATGAATATACCCAGAAATGGCAAGAGGCATCGTGTACTCACCAACTTTATAGTGCTTAACAAAATTATGAAGGTTCTCATGATCAAAGTAAAAGCGTTCCCAACTTACTTTCTTGCCCCGATAGTTAAGCGTTACTAAACTTTTCAATTCTTTGTTGTCTTCACACAGTGCTCTCAACTCAAGTATTTGCTTCAATGTTTTCAGATAGTTGGTTAGTGTACCTTTGTTGGAGTATTTCTTATCAGACTCTCCCGAACTTCCCCAAGCCTTTCCTTTGTTTTCTATTTCCGGTTTAGACAACTCCCACAGAGCTTTAAGAAGAATATGGAGTCGAAACTCATATTTCGATTTATCAATTGCGGAAAACACAGCAGAATCCGATGATTTGGCTATGATGTTGAGCTGACCACTAATGTTATATCTGCATCTCGAGCCATGTTCCTCATTTCTTTTCAATCGAAAACATGGCGCTATTTCTACAGTTTTCGTGGCATATTTTCGATCATGTCTTTTTACAAATGATAACTGTGCACTGCAACTAGGAGATGCACAAAATAGAGCCCCATAGGGCTTATTCTCATAATCAGTTGCAGCTATACGATTGCCACATCCTAGACTAGCTTCAGGGATCTTACTTCCCATCAACAACCTCCTCTTGTTTATAACGCCCGGTTAAGTGGTGAGTGACGCACCGCCAAACCTAATTTGAACACCGTAATCACATAAGTCAAAACTAACACTAAAACCGCCGAGCGTTACGAATCCACTTGAACCGTTTGTTATGCGTATTATGGCGATACTGATTTTAGAAAAGCCTGTCCGGCACGAGATAAATGTAAAATAACGGTACCGTCTGGATATTTTTCTTTATTTGGAGCAAGCAGACCTATAAACCTGAATTCATCCAATAAAATGCAGGAGTAGTCCCAAGGGAGCATTTCTGCGCCGATTCCATTAGAGAGCCAATGAGTGAAGCTATCGTCATTATATGAAATATATCCACCACAATGATCTGTTACTTGATCTTTTGCTTTTAGTTTCGTTAATAACTGAGCTTCTTTTGAGCTAAAGTGAGAAAGAATCTCGACAAAGTGAGGGTGAAATACATTATCAATCAATTGCTCAGCTAATAGGTTTTCCCACATCTCATGCAGAAGCGGGTCTGTTTCTTTAGAAGACTCTTCGATTGCCTTTACAAAACTCTTACTGTGCGCAGGTGCCACAGTAGGCTTATTCAACCTTTTAGCCTTGTTTTGCGCTTTTATAACAGCATTCTCTAATGTGTAGGTAGCAACGGCTTTTTCTACCTCTACCATATTATCGAACTTTTGCTTTATATAACGACCAAGACCGTTTGTTGTTTCTGTTATAGGGGCAACCAATCTATCAAAAGTACTTAATACAGTGCTTGAAGTCTGCGTATACACTTCTGGCGGGATTGCTTTAGCTACTTTCCCCAATCCTACTAAATCTAAACTTTTACTATCATCGGACATAATTTTTCCTCTACACATAACAGCTATTAGACAAAAATTGCTGTATTTAAATGCAGAATTTACTGTCTGATTCTTATGCAACCTATATTAATCGACTTACTTTATTTATAACAATGACTTATCGTTCTTAGTTTGTGATTGAGCAAGAAAATGTAGAAATTTTCTGTCTAACAGAACTAAATGTAGAAAAGTTGAGAACTGTGCTTAGTAGTATTGTTAAAACAAGTTTACTATTGATAATAAAGACAATATTTCCACTTCCAAAAAACTACTTATTTACTCATTTATAATTAAGATAAAAACTGAAAAATATCGGAATTAACTTAGAGAAATTCATTCTATAAATTAAAACAAAGCGGGTTTTAATAACTCTCTCCCCTTCATACGTTTACGATAAATAATAAATTTAGATTTTATAAAAACAATTTGATCAATAAGGTTTTTTGTAAACTTTGAATTACATACTCTAAAAATAAATCTCCCTGATAAACTTGTCATAATTCCAAATGCTCTTCCAATCTTGATTCGCAACACATGGCACAGATGTGTTGCATATAGACTTCCTATAAAGCCGTTGGGAAGAAGGAGTTTATATTAAAATCAGGAACGAATAATGAACCAACAACGTCAACTAAGCTGGAAAATAGCAGCTATTCTAGGTACATCTTTTGGCTTTAATGCACACGCTGCAGAAATGGTCAGAGTCGATAATGATGCATTACTACAACAAAGCCTCGTCGCTCAGTCGAAGAGTGTTGCTCCACTTGAATTAGGTTTTTCTGAAGTTAAACGGGTGGTATTGCCCAATGGAAAAACGAAAGTCCGCTATCAACAAACTCACCTAGGTTTACCCGTCTTTGATACCTCCGTTGTCGCCACCCTTTCCAAGAACCAACCCACTCAGGTGTTCGGCTCCATGGCACAGGGGATCAGTGGTGACCTATCCAGCATCGCGCCAAAACTGAATCGAGAACAAGCGATTGAAGCTGCGATATCCTCTCACCGCACGTTTACCGTCGGCAAAAAGTCGATTGAAAATAAAAACGCGAAACTGATGGTGAGACTGGACGAGAACCAAGTCGCCCAAGTGGTGTATCTGGTCGATTTCTTTATCGCGTCCTCTATGCCAGAGCGCCCTTTCTACTTTATTGATGCCACGACTGGCGATGTGCTCCAAAAATGGAATGGGCTAAACCACGCTAAAGCATTAGGTACAGGCCCAGGTGGCAACCTCAAAACCACTCGATATGAATATGGCAGTGACTTCCCTAGCTTTCCCATCGACAAAACAGGCACAACTTGTACGTTAGAAAATGAATCAGTTAAGACCGTCGATTTGAGGAACGGAACGTCTGGCAGCGCAGCCTACAGCTACAACTGTGCCGACGGAACCAACTACACCGATCACAAATACATTAACGGGGCTTACTCGCCTCTTAACGATGCGCACTATTTTGGTAATGTCGTATTCGATATGTACAAAGAGTGGATGAACACGTCGCCTTTAACTTTCCAGCTGACGATGCGCGTTCATTACGGTACCGATTATGAAAACGCCTTTTGGAATGGCTCATCCATGACATTTGGGGATGGCAAAAACACCTTTTATCCATTGGTCGATATCAACGTGAGTGCTCACGAGGTTAGCCACGGATTCACCGAGCAAAACTCCGGCCTTGTGTACCAAAACATGTCGGGCGGTATCAATGAAGCCTTCTCAGACATTGCGGGCGAAGCGGCTGAATACTACTTGCGTGGCAATGTGGATTGGGTGGTCGGTAGCGATATCTTCAAGTCTGAAGGTGGTTTGCGTTACTTTGATCAACCTTCAAAAGATGGCCGCTCGATTGATCACGCCTCTCAATACTACGATGGTTTGAACGTTCACTTATCTAGCGGTGTTTATAACCGCGCCTTTTATCTTTTAGCGAACAAATCGGGTTGGAATGTACGTAAGGGCTTTGAAATATTCACGGTTGCCAACCAGTTGTATTGGACGGCAAACAGTACCTTTGACGCTGGAGCTTGTGGCGTAGCGAATGCCGCAGCAGACATGGGCTATGTGGTTGCCGATGTTGAAGATGCCTTTAACACGGTAGGCGTTAATGCAAGTTGTGGTGGAACGCCTCCAACTGGCAATGTATTAACGAAAGGCACACCGATTGCGAACCTAAGCGGGAATCAATCTTCAGAGAGCTTCTACACGTTCACTGTGGATTCTGCATCCAGCGTGACGGTTTCAATGTCTGGTGGTTCAGGCGATGCCGACCTTTACGTGAAATCGGGCAGCAAGCCAACGACATCGAGTTACGATTGTCGCCCTTATCGCGCTGGAAACAATGAGCAGTGCAGTGTGAGCGCGCAACCGGGCGTAACCTACCATGTGTTACTGCGTGGATACTCGAACTACTCTGGCCTAACGTTGCGTTTAGATTGAGTTAGAGCCAGCCTCTCAAACAAGTTGTAAATCGAGAACTAGCGGTTAACCGCGAAATAAAAACCTACTCACTTTGAGTAGGTTTTTTTATGACACACCGTAGTAGCTAATAATATTGTAAGTTATTTACTGATACGTTTATTAATTTATAAATATCAAGGTTGCTTAGGCATTGTTTTATAAAAACAGTTTAAATTGAGATCCTGTGCTGCACAACGAAACAAAAATAACTGACTAACTTTTGAACACATTCACGTTACTGATAGGTTAATCCTTATAGGGCAAATGCTCTATTAATGATAAAAATTAAAATAAGGATTATTTATGAGACCATCTTTTCCTATCAGTATGGTGCTTGCAACGACAGTGGTTGGCTTCCAGTCTTATGCGCAAAATATTGAGACAACTGATTCATTAAGTATTGCAGAAAGTAGCGCAGCGCAAAAGCAATCTCTGGCGTTACAAATCAGCGAGCGTTATTCCGATCTTGAGCTTTCATTGAAGGCTCAGATCTCAGAAAAGAACTTATCCGCGCCTGTAGATAAATTGAGCTCTACTCAACCCTACTCTGCATTTTCAAGCCGGATGCAGAAAGCGGATCTTGGTTATCGCAAGATGAAAGGGATCAACGACTTCAGCGACTCTGTGTTAGAGGTTCGCATGGCTGATGAAGCGATGATTGAAGCTTGGAAGAATGGTGAAAACCCGCTGTTTGCATTTGAACCATCAGGCGACGATTCAAACTGGCAATACATCGAAGCCTATGATGTGTATGGGCAGGTTCACGAGCTAGACGTGTACCAAATGCCAGACGTCCCAGTGTTTGTGGTTGATAGTAACGGTGCTGAAGAGCTCAAAGCTGGCTTAATGGCAATGCAGGCAGAGATGCAAAAGCTGGGTACTACAACGCAAATCAATGCCGTTAGCGATACCAATGCCGACGAG
This sequence comes from Vibrio sp. G-C-1, assembly GCF_021728015.1. Classification (NCBI taxonomy): domain Bacteria; kingdom Pseudomonadati; phylum Pseudomonadota; class Gammaproteobacteria; order Vibrionales; family Vibrionaceae; genus Vibrio; species Vibrio sp. G-C-1. The sequence continues at coordinate 147,914 of NZ_JAKKCR010000012.1, forward strand.
AGTCAACCTCAAAAACCGTCTTTGATGAACAAGGCACGTCGCTCGATGGCCTTGTCGGAACCTAAGCCGTTGAATACCACACAATTAACCAAAATCCGTTTAGCCGTCGACCAAGAACCTTGGATCTCTGGTAAAGCGGAAATCTACGCTATCGTGACGGGTGTCGATTCAAGTCGTTTAGAGCCCCAAATCGACCTCGTTGAGATGCCTTATCTGGACTACGACAAACAGACGTACTACCCGAACCAGACCGTCATCTTCTGGCCTCGCTACCGTTGGGGCGCTGCAGACATGATCTTAATGGAACACGATGATGGCACAGACTACAAAGCGCTAGCAAAACTCTTGGTTCAAGCCGCAGAAGAGATACTGAAGATGATTCCTGATCCAGAAGTTCAGGGTTATGCGATCATTCCTCAGATCACAGGTAAGATCATTGATGTGATTCCTGAAGGCGTATTAGTGAATGATGATGACTTCGTGGATGTGTATTACACCTTAATGCAAAACACGCCTTATGTTGACCGCCCAGGCGCTGGCGGTAATGCTGTCGCATCGTTTGCACCAGTCACGATTTCACCAACAGAGTAAGTCGTTTCTTATTTAGTTAGGGCTTAAACGCTAGGCCCTAACTCTTCATTATCGAAGGTAAGTCAAACACAACAGACCTACTCAGAACCTAATTACAGGGAGTAATCAAACACAATGATGTCTTCTAAAAGCGGACGAAACACATCTTTCAGCGCATCATGCTCAGGGTGCGGAAGGTAATTCTGGCGGCCTTCTTCATCAGCGAAAGTCATTAACACCGAGTGGGTATAACCTTGATTCTTGTTTTCAGGGCTGTCATTTAATCCCCATTCTACTGAAGTGACCCCTTCAACCTTGTTTGGCATCGCTTCAAACAGCATCTTTAGTTTTTGAACCTCTGAAGCCTCAGCGTTTTCTTTAAACTTAATCAGTAGAATATGACGAATCATTCCCGTTTCTTTTTGAGTCATTCCTTGTCCTTTCGAGTCGTTCGCTTACTGGTTTATAATGCTTAACCAACACCCAATAGCGATCTAAATTAGAGAACAACAAAATGCCACACGTTACACAACATGCCAAGGCTAGATCGCTAGAGTTTATAAAATACTCCACAACCCAATAACGAAAAATGCTGCACCCGAGGGCGCAGCATTTCTCATGACAATGGTAAGCACATCTTTAACGTTAATCACGACGACCTGTAAGCTGGATCGTTTGGTCTTGATCTACGTTCTTTTGGAATTGGATTCCGCCGTTAGACGCTTCATTTCTTCCTTCCAGTGTTAAGTCAGATTCAACACGCTCAGCCTTTACTTGATTACCTTCGCTTCTTGTCATGTCGATAGTCCCTGTATACGTACCGTCGGCAGCAAAAGCCGTGTTCATTGAAAGAGCCATTAAGCCTAGTGCGATTAACTTTTTCATACATCACCTCATATTATTTTTAATTATTTGTTCGTTTGGTATCAGTGTTTCTTTGTTGAGGTAACTTTAGCGCTTGAGTGAAAGCCATTCGAGGAAAAGCAAGATTTACCAAATGGAAAATCAAGGGATTAGCGAAGTTCTGACGCTGTTCTGTCTTATCTGTTTTGTACTACCACTATGATATTAGAGTCACATAATTTCTGTACGCCTACCGCACCGAAATTACTGCCTATAAAAGGATTCATTTGGAGAGCCTGTGGACATCAATCTAGACATTCAAAATATCCTCGTCATCAAGCGTATGTATGAACTTCGCAATGTTGGACTGGTTGCGGAGTCGCTAGGAAAAACCTCTGGGGCGATCAGCAAGAACCTCTCGAAGTTAAAGTTGCAGCTCGACGATCCACTGTTCATTCAAACCAAACACGGGTTTGAACCCACGACTTTTGTTGAAACCAACATCGAAAATTTTGAGCAGATCTTAAGCAGCGTTGAAGCCATTAAACACCAAGTATTTTCGCCAGAAACTTACCAAGGTGATATCAAAATCTACGCAAATACCCTGTTCTGGGAGCGCTTTGGCTCGAAGCTCTACTTTGCTCTGAGTAAAGAAGCCCCGCATGCTCACTACTCATTCGTTCGGTGGGGAAGCAATGTAAGGAACAGGCTCATCGACGGCGAAGAATCCATAGCGGTTCATTACTTTGATGAAACCTTGCCACAGTCAATTTCTCAAATGGAATTCGGCAAAGGAAAAGTGGTGTTCTTCGTGAGAGAGGATCATCCAGCGAAAGACTTTGAGTCGCTCGCCAACTACCCAATCATTCTATTTAAAACCCCGGGATGGAATGACAATAAATACCCGATCCTTGATCGCCTTAGAAATATCGGATTTCACGTAAACCCAAGAGTGGAAGTCGACCACCCTGCGATGATTCACGATGTTGTGTTCAAATCCGACTATTTTGGTATCACCCTCAATGGCAGCGTACCAGAAGGCTGTCGTAGTATTGATTTACCCGAAAAACTGACGATCGATGTGGGTTATGTGATGAGCTGCCGTCGTTCACAGAAAGACGCGCCTTTGAATCAATGGCTATTCCAAATGTTGAAATCCACCCTAAAAAACAAACAAGCGTAGTTCAACATCTAAAGGCCTAAATGATTAACGGGTTAAGTACTTAAAAGCGTAAAAGCTTAAAGGCTTAGCTGCTTGATGACTTAACTCCCTATCATCCAAAAAAGAAAAGGCTCCTGTGGGAGCCTTTGATTAGGGTTCTAGTGACTATTCGCTTATGTTTTTATTTTAAAATGCTTCTTCGAGCGTTTGTTCATTCTTTTTTTCTGTTTGTTTCTCGCTGAGCTCTACCTCTTTCAAGCGCGCAGTGAAGTGTCTTAACACCGGCGGCTCGTAGGTAAAGTCGAGCCCTTTCACTTGTCCTGCATTCTCTTTCACTTTTTCAAATGCTTCGATGATGAAGTCCATGTGCGTTTGTGTGTAGGTCGCGCGAGGAATGGTAAGGCGCAATAACTCAGCAGGACATGGGTGTTGTTCACCGGTTGCTGGGTCGCGACCTTGCAGCAATGAGCCAATCTCAACCGCTCTGATACCCGCGACTTTATAGAGTTCACACGCCAAAGCATGTGCTGGGAACTGACCTGCTGGAATATGAGGAAGCAGTTTACCCGCATCCACAAACGCAGCATGACCGCCTGCTTGCTGGCACACGATGCCCATCGCTTCTAAGCCATCAACAAGGTATTGAACCTGACCAATACGGTACTCCAACCAGTCTTGGCGCATACCGTCATAAAGGCCAACCGCAAGACGCTCCATCGCGCCGCCTTCTAAGCCACCATAGGTTGGGAAGCCTTCTTGCACGACACACAAGGTTCGACACTCTGTGTACACATCCATGAAAGAGTCGTCTTTAAAGCACAACAAGCCGCCCATTTGTACCATGGCATCTTTCTTAGCAGACATGGCTAAGCCATCCGCGTATTTGTAAGACTCACGAGTGATCTGTTCGATTGTCCAATCTTGATAACCCACTTCTCGTTGTTGAATGAAGTAGGCATTTTCAGCGTAACGTGCCGAGTCCATGATCACAGGAATGTCGTACTTCTGAGCGATTTCATACACGGCTTTTAGATTGGCGATCGAGACAGGCTGTCCACCAGCAGAGTTACAGGTAATGGTGCTCACAATATAAGGAACATTGGCTGCGCCCGCTTCTAAGATCGCTTCTTCCAGCTTCACCACATCGAAGTTGCCTTTGAAGTCCGCGTTCACCGAGGTATCAAACGCTTCTTTGGTATAAACGTTTTTCGCCACACAGCAATTCACTTGGGTGTGACCTTGTGTTGTATCGAAGAAGTAGTTCGACAGAGCGACCATTTTGCTTCGATCGAGCCCTTTCTCCATTTCACGCTTCTTGATAAGAACAGGAATGTAGATCTGCTCTGCACCGCGTCCTTGGTGTGTTGGAATAGTCAGCTCATAGCCAAAGATATCTTTCACCGCATTCGACAATGCATAGTAACTGCGGCTACCACTGTAAGCTTCATCCCCCATTAACATCGCGGCTTGCATACGCTGAGTAATAGAACCTGTACCACTGTCTGTCAGTAAGTCGATAAACACATCATCACTATCCAGTAAGAATGGGTTCATGCCCGCGTCAACAATGGCTTGTTCACGATATGCAGAGGTTGTTCTTTTTACTGGCTCTACAACACGAATACGAAACGGTTCTGGTAGATGTTTGAAGTTTTCCATAATAGTACCTTTCTATACATTCCGATCAGGTCGAAATCTATTTTCTTTAGATGTCACGAATCCTCACCATTAATTTAATAGCTCCGTATAAAGATAGACGGAAATTAACAATGAAAATAAACAAGTTAAATAATGACTTATTAATCAAACCTTAACAGAGGCTAAGATAATTATCGAGAACGACAAAACAACGAATATTCTGCACGAAATAATAAGTGCGACATTCATGCGTTCAAAGGTTATCAAAGTTGCTGATAGGTAAACAAAGCACGCTGCTTTGCTGGCGCGTGACGCCTAGAGGGTACTACTCTGAAGAAAGGCGGAACGAGAGCTGGTGATCTAAGGTATACCAAGCTAACAAGGTTAGCCATGTTGTTGATTGCCATTTCAGATACATGTTCACAATATATCCCTACGTTGAAATCAAGATGATCCGAAATTTAAATATAGTGCAATTGTTTTATAAATAAAGCTTAGAAAAGTATAAATGTGATCAACATTTAGAATGATGATTAAATACGATAGCATGTTATATAAACTGTGAATCACAGCCGTTTATATACTATTAAACTAGTTCAGCGAGTTACTTAATAATATCGAATCTCTTTTAAACTCAATACTTATCTAATAAGGGGCGAAGATGGCTGTCTTCTAGAGAGCTACTGAGCTTAAAAAGCCAAGCTCTAAAACTCTCCGGTCTAGAAAAGCTAAGCACTAAAGCCCCAGCCTTAACAAAAAAGATAAGCTCTCACGATCTAAAAACTCAGTTCTGATGAGTCTCAGCCTCATCAGAACCGTTTTGCAGCCGCAGTCGTGGATTACTTTTTCTTCACGACTTGCTTGATGGCCATTTCAGCCAATTTTGGCGTCGCTGCTTTCAATGCACTGGGGGCAACCTTCTTACCCGCCTTGACCGCTTTATTCAGTTGGCCTTTAACCGACGTGCCTCTTTTCATGGCTTCTAAACGTTGGCGATTTCTTTGCACGTTATTTGCGTCAGCGATACGCTCGATCAACGTCTGCCTTAAAGTATCTAAACCAAACTGTACCTTTTCTGGCGCAATCGCCAGCGGTAACACGATATCGGTTTGCAGCAATATATGATTGTATTCGAGCGCTTGAGCAATGATCTTCGCTTTGGCCGATGTTGGGTTATCTAAGTCATACGGCGGTTGCCAGTCGTCTACAGGCTTTAATCGGTCTACCTGATTCACAACCGACACCACAATCGGCTTCTTGCGTGAGATGTTCTTAGGATCGTCATAGAAAGCATCAAATCTATCTTTCAATTGCTTATCCAAATCACGCGCAGATTGATTGGCTTTAAGCACCCATAACACCACATCGGCTTGGGTCATCTCTTTCAGCATTAAGGCTTCGGTTTTAGGATTGCCATCAAGCCCTTGAAGATCAACCACGCGAACATCATTGTCGTCGACAAACGCGTTGTATACCGTTGAAGTGTCGGTTGATGGCAGTACATCCACTTCAGCTACCAACTCTTGCTTAAGCGCATTGATAAGCGAAGATTTACCAGAACTGGTTTGCCCCACCAGCACGATTCGCACGGGTTCTAACTCTGGAGCAAAGCGTTGTTCGTCGAGTTCAGAAACATCAGACGCTTTCAGTGCTTCATCTTCAATGCTGAAACGTCCGCTATAGAGATCAATCGCCACCGCCGCAACTTCATCTAATAAGGCTTGTTTAGCGGCGTATTGCATGTCATCAACCACACCTCTTGTCATTGAAGATGTCGCTTGCTCTCTCCCTAAATCAGAAACAACTTTTAACGGGTTCAAATAGAGGTTTTTGAGGTGATTCCCCCAAATAGCGGCCTTAACGATCTTCTGCCCTAGCTCGCCATATTTGTCATAGGCTTCGTAGCCCGCTTTGATGTAAGAAACCTTGAGATACTCAATGCCCGGTATATGCTCTCGCACTACCAGTTTGTAGCGTCGGCTTACCTCTTCGAACAGCTTTAGCCCTTCAGGAATCGAGAAATCGAGCGATTTCTTATCAAACTTTTTCGCCACAAACTCAAGTACTTCTAAACCGGTTTGGTCTAGGTTGCCCCACTCTATGTCGACCATTAATTGTTGGCGTACATGATGTTTTGAATCATTCCAGATCGACAGTTCTTTTTGAGACCAATCAGTCGAAGCCTTAACCAATGCATCGTTGATATCAGCTTTGTTATGTTGTGATTCAGATTCAGAAGCATCTTCGCCAAGGCCGTCACTCTCTTTATTTGAGAAGGGCTCCGTACTTGAAGAGCGGCGTGAAGAGCGGCTTGAAGAATCGCGTGAAGAACGACTAGAAATGAACAAGGGAATGGTGAATACCAAGGTACTCACGGCAATGGCAATCGACATTTCGAGTAGGTAACCGTATTTGACCGCCAAGAACACACCAAAACCCATCATGATAATGCTTGGGAAGATCGCCGAAATCAGAGCAATACCCCAACGGCCGCTCGATAGCACCGCCAGTAATCGAAATAGGTTTCTAATTTTCTTCATAGCCCGACGCCGCCTTTCCTTTTTTCAGGGATTCTTTGTAGATCTTCTGCATCTCTTGTTCAGACACTTCTTCGCCTTTGTTCTTATGATAGAAGTAAAAACAAGCCGCGCGACCTAAACCATAAGAGGTGCCGAAACTCATTGCCGCTGCAGCCACTGCCCCTACCGTTTGACCATAAACTGGAATCAGCTTTATCAACTGTCGAGTGCCCAGTTTCATTCCGTATTGCAAAGCAAAGCTGCTTCCCAGGGTGCCTATCAATTCACTGAAGACTCGCTTGTTCCACTCGACCCCATATTGATTGGCCAAGCTGTGAAGCATTTTGGCTTGAATCGCAGGTACCGATACCAAACCAACCCCCGGAATCAGGTCACTCGCCGCGGCACTTCCCGCATACCAAAGCACTTCGTTTTCTACTTGATCAAAGTTGGCTTCTTCTTGAGTGGAGTGCTCTTTGTCTTGCACCATCATTCCAATAACAGGAAGAATACTGGTCAGCTTTTCTAACAAGATGTCATAGTTGTAAATTGAACCACTGTTATTGCTCGAGTCATCCGTTTCGAAATCGACTGCTACCGATTCAAACTCTTTACCCCAAGCCTTCTCTACTTGGTTGGTGTTGAACTGAACCTGTCTTGCTCGATCTGTTTCACCGGAAGACAACACTGCAGTATGAACAAGCAGCAAGTGCTTAATTTTCTTCTGTTTCTTAATCTGCTTTAGAGCCGCAAGCACTGAGGATTGTTCAGGTTCGTCGGCTTTCATTACAACGACTAACGCATTACCTGCCTGACCAATCTCTTCCAGATCCTCTTTCGCATCATAATTCGCTTCGCTTAGTCCTCTGGTATCGAGAAAGCGCATCACGGGTTTGTCTTGTGGGAATTCGTAAGACATCGCCGTCATGGTACAAGGCGCAAAACCATTGCCCACTTCTACAGAAGAGTCGCCAGTCACCGCCTGAATAAACGATGACTTGCCCGCCCCCGTTTTTCCCAACAGCCACAATGTCGGCAGATGCTGACGCTGGTATTCATGGGCCTGAGTAAGATCTGGGTTCTTGCTCGGATTAATGAAGTCTTTTATTTGATCAAACATGTTTAGAGTAACGCTCACTTGATGTTGAGATTCGAGTTGATGACAAAGCAATACTGACTTATATAATCACAAATCATATTAAACTTATGTTTGTTCAGTCGCACAGGTTTACAATACCTAAACGCTTGTTTTTATTTGCGCGCTCATTTTTATAGACGCTTTTTTATACGTGCGGGTATCATCGTATTGATTCACGCATCGAACAGACATAAGCAAACATCGACAAACACAGAGAAGTAAAAGGTAAGTATGGAACAAATTTATTTAGCTGGCGGTTGCTTATGGGGCGTACAGGAATTTATTAAGTACGTTCCTGGTGTTATCAGCACAGAAGCAGGCCGTGCCAATGGAAGCGCCCAGCTAACCGAAAACGGGACGACACAATGCGATAGCACACAAAGCGATTACGATGGCTATGCCGAGTGCGTACAAATTGAATTTGATCCAAATATCACTTCAGTAACGATTTTGATGGGACACTTGTTTGAGATTATTGACCCTTACAGCGTCAATAAACAAGGTGTCGATGTCGGAGAGAAGTACCGCACAGGCGTTTACAGCACTAACGCAGAACACTTAACCGAAGCTAAGCATTATATTGCCTCTCGTGACGACGCCGACCGTATCGCACTCGAGATATTGCCGTTAACTCACTATGTTGCGAGTGATGATATCCACCAGCATCACCTAAGCCACTTCCCTGAAGATCACCACTTATGTCATATCCCTTGGGATCTGCTGCATAAGTATAAATCACAGTAGTCACGACGTAAGATCGAGATAATCACGACCTAAGATCGATAAAGCCTCAACAGACATTACCCGTTGAGGCTTTTTAAGTGTTATGGTCAGGACAGCTATCGTGAATTGATTTGATAGCTCAAGCCATTAAGCATTAGCCATTAAGTAATGACCCATAACCAATAACTTACTTAGTCGTATTTTCAAGCACGTAGTCCGGACCCGCTGTTTCAGCCGTCACAACTGCAAGTTTAGACACGTCTGCGCCTTCACCTTGGTAAGCGTTAATGCCATTTTCTACAACAACTTTTGGTAGCTCAACCGAGTAACCTTCAATCAGTTCAGAATCCGTTACTTGACCTACGTAAGTTTCGTCTGTGTAGGTTGCGCCGACTAATGGGAAATCTTGCGTTGCACGTACACTGACAAACTCAGGTGACTGCGAGTTATCAACCACGTTGTGTTTAAACGCCACATCAACGCCCGCATAAATGCCTTCCACTTCTGCGTTGTCAAACAAACTTACACGGTGGCTTTGGTTGCCGTAAACAATGCCCCACTCAGTGTCGACTAGAGAGTTATTTTCGATGGTGATATTTTTCGGCGTCCACTGCTTGTTCAGCTCTTTGCCCTTCACTGATTGATCTAGCTGCTCACCATTCGCTACGTCGATGATACCTGTGTTAATAACAATGCCGCCACGTAGGTCAGCATTGCCTTCAATCACACCGTCACGTCCACGAGTATTCACAATGTAGTTATTACGGATCACATGGTCCTCGTCGTAGATTCGAATACCACCCGTTAAGTTCTTTTTATTACCTAGAATAATGTTATTTTCAACGCTACTTCCTTTACCATGACGCAAAGAAATCAAAGCTGAACTTTCAAAAATTGTATTACCAGAAATTGTGTTGCCACCCGACTTAACTGAGACAAGCTCGCGCTCGCCATCCATGTCGATCATCAAGTTATTAACGAATTTTGAATTAGAATCCCACTGAGAAGATTTTGAATCACCAATACGAAGTGCTTCCCAGCTGTTGCCGTTGTAACGAATCGCTTCTTTGATGTCGAATTCGTTGAATTGGTTAGGCTTTTGATCCATGAAGATATTATTTGCGATTAGATGGTTGTCTGGCGTGTCATCTTTTTGCACACCAATCAACGTGCCGCGTTTTTGCTTACCTTCGAAACGGTTGTTGATGACTTTACCGTCTTTACCCCACAAAGAAACCCATAGGTATCTTGGGTATTCAGAACGACGCTCATCTGGTTGATATTCATAAGCGTGGTTAAAGTAGTAAAATGTTGAATTCTTTAAAGTGTTGTTGTCGCCCATCATTCGTACGCCGCCAAACCTTTCGTTTGGACCGCCTTCGGTAAACACTAGGCCATCAAGCGTGATGTTATCGCCTTTCAGTTCAAACTGAACTAGGCCAGTTAACCAGGCGGAACCCGCTTGCTCGGCTTTAATGGTGATGTCATTCGCCGTAATCGTCACTTGACCTAAGTTCGCGTATTTACCGGCAGGGATCACCACTTCGTCGCCATCTTTTAGATTTTCAAATTGTGCTTTAAGCGCAGCCACTTGCTCTTCTGATGCAACGACTAAGGTGTCGCCATCGACCTCAGCTAAGCGGTCACTACTCAATAGGTAACTACGGTCGATTTCGCTAATAGCAGGCGCAGCTTGTTCAGCGACACTGACTACGGGTGCTGTTTTCTCTTGTGTCGTACAGCCTGTTGCAAAAGCGAGCGTGAACGCGCTAATAATACTTACCGATAATAGTTTTTTGTTCATCGTACATCTCACGTTAAAGTTTGGATTATAAAAATGACGGCCACCCATTTAGGTAGCCGTGATGTTATTTAGGATGCGTATTAAATTAGCCTTCGGCTGGAGTTACTTCGTCTTGTTGCTCGACTTTGTCATCGACCGCTTTAACAAGTAACAGGCCGACAGAGAACACAATCAAGCCACACAGAACGAATACCATGCGTCCCCACATTGGGTTTGGCAGTACAAACATAGTCATTACGCCCACACCCGCTACCGCGATAAGTGAACCCAACATACGACGTTGCTTGTTATCCAGTTTCTTCTGTTCATTACTTTCAGCTACTAACGGTGTTGCTAGATTGTTGAAGAACTTGTCGACATCTTTCTCACGGTGTTCCGGTAATGGCTTGTAGAACAATGTTGAAAGAACGAAGAAGCCAGCAGTAAATACGATGTGACCGATAAGGCCGATAGCCACTTTCAGGTCAGCCCACTCACGGCCAGTTAGTTCGTTTAGACCGAACCAGTTTTGAATCATGTCCGCTGTGATAACGAAACCAACGAAGTAAGAAACTACACCACCAACGACTAGCGTGCCCCAGCCAGCCCAATCCGGAGTTTTACGGATAAAGAAGCCACAGAATGCAGGAATCGTCATTGGGAAGCCGATCAATGCGCCCACGTACATCATGGTGTCGAAAAGGCTCAGACCTTTAAGAGAGTTAATGAACAGAGCAACCAAGATGATCGCGATGCCGAAGAAAGTAGACGTTATTTTAGAAACGACCATTAGCTCTTTCTCTGTCGCTTTAGGGCGAAGAATCGGCTCGTAGAAGTTCTTAACAAAAATACCTGAGTTACGGTTTAGACCAGAGTCCATTGAAGACATTGTTGCTGCGAACATCGCGGCAATCAGAAGGCCAACCATACCAACCGGCATGTACTCTTGAACGAAATATAGGTAAGCGAAGTCAGCGGCTTTGCTGCCAGCTTCTGGGTAAGCTGCTGCTAAATCAACACCTTGACCTGCCATGAACCATGAAGGCATGAACCAGATGATTGGACCCAGTGTCATTAGTACACAAGCAAGCAGTGCTGCTTTACGTGCGTTGTTTGAGTCTTTCGCTGCAAGGTAACGGTAAGAGTTCAGCATGTTATTGGTGATACTGAACTGCTTCAAGAAGATGAACACTGCCCAGATGCTGAAAATGCTTAGGTAGTTAAGGTTATCACCCGTAATAAATGAATCGGTTGGGAAATCATTGATGATTTGCGTGACACCGCCACCGTGGTAGACCGCTACTACAGCACACGTTACGGTCACTGCCATAATGATAACCATCTGCATAAAGTCAGATGCGATTACCGCCCAAGAGCCGCCCGTTACTGACATCACCAGTACAACCAGACCCGTTAGGACAATCGTCGTTGTCATATCAAAGCCGAAGATACCCGACGCGATGATCGCAAGACCGTTCAACCAGATACCTGCGGAGATAACGCTGTTTGGCATGCCAGACCAAGTAAACACTTGCTCATTCACCTTACCAAAACGCATACGAATCGCTTCAATAACCGTCACAACGCGCAGTTGGCGGAACTTCGGAGCGAAGTAAAGGTAGTTCATTAGGTAACCGAATGCGTTCGCGATGAAGATAATCGCCACGGCAAAACCATCGGTAAAGGCTTTACCTGCTGCACCAGTAAATGTCCACGCACTGAACTGGGTCATAAATGCGGTTGCACCTACCATCCACCACAGCATATTACCTCCCCCACGGAAGTAATCACTTGTCGTACTTGTAAACGTTCGGAACATCCACCCTATTGCAATTAAGAATAGGAAGTAGATGCCAACTATCAGGGTATTGAGTTCCATCTTGAGACCTTTATTTATGTTTTTTGTTGAGGTCACTATAGATAGATGGCAAGCATATTTGTACTACAATAATCCAAATGCGTGACAGTGATCTTACAGTCTGATACTCAATTAATCATACAAGTGATCGAGTTCAAAGTTGCACCACCTACGAGCATAATTCCTCAAGTGAGTGCAGCCATCCATACTATATTTCGACAAAAACCCCGAAAAACATGAACTAACCCTCTAAAAACGAATGATTATCGACAAAAACTATTATTTGTCACGATCAAAGCTCAAAGAAGAACAGCAAGAATATCGTTAGATATAATTTATAAAAATGAATCAAACCAACACATTTGTAGTACAAATAGAATTGGGATTTTGCTTTTAAAAGTTCCCTATATTAGGTAGCCAATAATGAAAACTTGAAAACCACTATTAGATACTGACAGTGGTTCTCGGAAGTGAAATGCTTTTAACACACCCGTTACACTTTCCCCTCGTCCATTAAAAAGGTGTCATTATGAAGAAATACGTTCCAATCTTAATTGCTCTTAGTACGGTATCTTCTATGAGCTATGCAGCCACCAGCGATGATGCTGTTGACTACTTACAAATGCGCAAAGGTGTGGCTTATCAAGTAAACCACTCAAAACCCTTTACTGGTCAATTTGAAGAGAAGTTCGATAACGGCCAAGTCGCGACCCAAGCTCAATTTGCCGATGGCCTAGAACTTGGGTTAGAAACCAACTGGTATCCGAATGGCCAAGTCGCTTCTAAAGTGAATTACGTTAAAGGTGAGCTGCAAGGTAAGGCCGAGACCTGGTATCCAAACGGACAGAAAAAAGCGGAGCTCAACTATAAAGACAATGAGCTGTCGGGTGTTGCCTCTCGCTGGTATCCGAATGGCGAACAAAGCCTAACAGCCGAATTCAGTGACGGGCAAAAAGATGGATTGGTAACGGACTACTACCCTAATGGCAATAAGGCCAGCCAAGCGAAATTTGATGAAGGCGAAGTAGCAAACGGGAAACTCACTCGCTGGAATACTAACGGAGACAAGGTTGAAGAACTGACCTTTAAAGACCACAAAGTCACGTCTAAACAGGTTTGGATGCCGACGGAAAGCTAATACTAAAAAACGGCTCTCACAGGGTTAGTCTCATACATATAAACGACTGCTGCGAATCCGCCTGCAGCTAACCGTCTGCTGCAAACCCGTCTGCTGCTAACCCGTCTGCAATTAAGCGACAAGAGCAAGAGACACAACAAGAGAAGACATGACAATAGAAACGAGCATTCATGTGACTAAGCGTGAATGTTCGTGGCTTTTTCACTTGCTCTTTTCTCTACCACTTCCCCTCATCACTTTGGTCCGACTATACCTCAATCTCTCGTTATTATTTACAGGACTCCATCTAGTGATAAAACAATCACCAATAGTCATTGAAAATAATAAATATTTAACTTGCGCATAACCTTTCCATAAAATACTGTAAGCAAACGTTTCCGTTGCGAGTCAGATCCCAGTTATCCGCTTGTAAGCTACTGATCACGCAAATAAGAGAAACGAGATTCCCAAATACGTTGTTGAGTCATATTGTTTTGCTTTGGTGCCTGCCTATGAAAATTAAAACCTCCCTTTTTAGCCTTGCTTGTTTATCCATTATTTCGTTATTGGTTGTCGTCTCATTCACTGAAATGGCAAACCTAAAGCTGATCAAACTTGAGAAAACCCTGATCAAGGTGAAGTCGCTTGAAGTTTCGATGCTTCAACTAAATCGAACGGAACTAGAGTTTCTGATCAGTCACGACAAAGCCCTCAAGCCTGAATTCGCCAAAGAGTATTCACACTTCCAACAGTTGATGAATAGCTTCTCTGTTTTACTTGAAGAGTCAGACATTGCTGTACCAGAGTTAGACAAACTGAATCGAGAAGTAAAACAATACGACAAAGATTTTTCCTTGATGGTAGACGCGATAGAACGCAACCCAGCAAAGGTCAGCGAACTGAAATCAGAAATGAAAATGCTGTTTGAAGATATCATCTCGATATTTACCGGCGTTGAAGGTCGTTTAGAACAACAGGTCGAATCGATTCAACAAACCATCACTACGTTTATTGTGAGTTCCGTAATCGCCGTCACTGGATTACTGATCGTGCTGTCCTTTGGGATCTCATCGCGTGTCGCTAAGAAGATAGCCTCGTTAAACGCAACCATGTTGCACGTATCCCAACAACGTGACTTTACCGTTAAAGCGGAAGACAGCGGTTCAGATGAAATTGCGGATATTGCCAAGTCATTTAACACCGTATTAGAAGATATTCGTCAACTTGTTGGTCAAGTACAAGGGTCGATCCAAGAGCTCGGCAACATTTCGAACCAGTTGCAACACGACGGCATAGAAGTGGAAAGCGCTTTAAACAAGCAGCAACGACAAACAGAAAATATTGCGACCGCGATAAATCAAATGGGCAGCAATATCCAAAGTGTTGCGACCAATAGTGAAAACGCATCATCAAATGCACAAACCAGTTTCGCCACGGCGAATGATGGCCTGAACGATGTGGCCTTCACCAGAGATACAATCAATACGCTTTCAACTGACTTAGTGAGTGCGAGTGAAGAAGTGAATCGCCTTTCTGTGCACTCAGAAAAGATCAATACCGTACTAGAAGTGATTAAAGACATTGCTGAACAAACCAACCTACTCGCTTTGAACGCCGCTATTGAAGCAGCGCGCGCTGGAGAGCAAGGTCGTGGTTTTGCGGTCGTCGCCGATGAAGTGAGAACCTTGGCTGGCAGAACACAGCTTTCAACCGAAGAGATCTCAACCATTATTCAAGGGGTTCAAGATCAAACCCAAATGGTGGTTAACACGATTCAAAATTGTTGTGAAAAAGGTAACAGCAGTGTCGACTCTTGTGAGAAGGCACATTCAAGAATCACATCGGTTATCGCAGACATGGAAACCATTCTAAATAACAGTTTAGAAGTCTCCAATGCAATGAAGGAGCAAAGTGAAGTGACGTCAGAGATCATCGAAAACGTAGATGCCATTAAACAGCTGACATTGACGAATGTAACGAGCGCTTCAAAAAACGCCGCTTCTGCAACTTCAGTAGTAGAACAAACAGACTCACTTGAACGCGCTGTCATCAACCTAAAAGCTTAGCTCTTAAGCCGCGGCTTACACGTTTTTTCTTATCAAACTATTCTCTACTCAAATTTCAGATAAAAAAACGCTCATGTTGCCTGTATCAACATGAGCGCAAGGGTAGATCTTCGACTACCGTCTCCTACCTTTCTAAACGAAAGCAGAAGTTATAATTAGAATAGTTGGGAGCAATAATCAAAATGCTTTCGCAAGCACTTCAACGATTTCTTCTTTGTCACTAATAAAAACAACGGGTAACCATTCGAACCCTGTTCATTCCTATCAAGTTCATATCTATATAGCAGGCTATGTCACTGCCTTGCCTACTACATTTCAAATCATCTCTGGCCGAGCTCTATAACACCTAAAACAAATGCCTAGCGGTTTAAAGTATTTTGGCTTCTAGCCATTTTTCCTTTCTAACCATTTAGCCTTTAAATCGTTCTTACTTATCCGCTTCGCAGCGTCAGTTCATGCAATCAACACAGCAAAGTTATGTGTTGCTACAGAAAGTTAGTAAATAATAATGTATTACAAATGAAAATAACATCTAAAGATTCAATTTTTTGCTGTAGCGCACATTTATTGATGAACAAAACCCTTAAAAATCATTATCAACAGACAAACAAAACACTAAAAATCATACACTTACAAAGACAGGCTGACTTTGTAACCCTTTGTAAATAGTGGTTTTGTCCTAACAACACGATCCAATTCACAGATCATGCGCCTTCAAATCGTTAGCATATTTGTATTATTTAAATGCAAAACAAATTTGAAATGGCCAAGAAATCGTTTCAACAAAAAATTGCATTGAAGACAAGAACTACTCTATTTGGCTTGTAATTATGGCTAATACTCAACCTATAAATATGGAATTAATACCATGAATAAAACTAAAATCGTGATTGCTGTGGCATCTGTACTCGCTGCTGGCTCTGTATCTGCGGCGTCTTTCGATATGAGACACGAATACAAGAGTCATACAGATCAACACGCTACTCGTGTAAAACTGGGCGATAGCATTGGCAACTTCCTTGTAGATATCGAAGCGAAATTCAAGGGAGAAGACGGTAAATTCATGGAAGATTTGAAGAATAACGGTTGGGAGCTTGGTCTAAATTACCGTCATGTACTAAACGATAACTGGACAATGACTTACGGTATGCCAATTGAAGGTCGTGAATCTGGCATTACGTACAAACCTCAAGTTCGTGCGACATACAGCGTTGATAGCATCGACGGATTAAGCCTAAGCGCACGTTACCGTTACGATATGAGACAAAATACTAAATCTATCGCAACAGACTCTGACGGAAAACCCATTCTGGAAGACGGAAACCTTACTTATGAAAATGATAGTAACCAACGCCGCCACCGTCTAACGGCAAACGTTAACTACTCAATGGAAAACTGGCGCTTTGGTTTAGAGGGTAACTACTACAAAGCAGATGGATATGACATCTACGACAACGACGATACCAACTACGAGTTGAACGCAAGTATTCGTCACATGATGGGTCAATGGGCACCATATGTAGAGTTTGGTGATGTAAGTACTTCATCGACTAAAGCGACTCGTGAACTACGTAGCCGTGTTGGTCTAACTTACAGCTTCTAATCGATAGCTATATAAATAATCTAAGATAATTACTGTCCTAATTTTCTAAGACCTAAAAAAAGCCAGCTTAATCGCTGGCTTTTCTTCTTTCAAATCATTCAAATAAGAGCCAAGTACTTAACGCTCCTAGCCCTAGTGACTGATTCGATAGAGAAATGCAACGGTCACGTCATCGTTAGGCACAACTCGCTTCTGCTGAGCTAAAAACAATTCCGCAGTTGATACTGCATCAGCAAGCGCATTATGATTGTTGTATTCAGGAAGCCCGTATCTTTCACGAGTGCCTGCTAGAGTCAAATCCACTTCTTCATGATTGCTGATCGCTTTCTCCATGCTCTTTTCGATACACAATGTGTCTAGCCAAAGCAGAGGAATCGCTCGTAAACCATAGCAACGAAGAAGATATTGGCTAATGAACCTCTCTTCTACCATGCAAGCGTGCGCGACAATAATCTTGCCTTTCGCTGCTTCGAAGAACGTCAGCATCGCATCATGAATAGAAGCGCCCTCTTCTAACATTTGCGGCGTAATATGGTTGATCACGGCGGTTTCTGCGTTGATCTGCGAATCGTTATCCAGATAAATATGCTTGGCGGACGCTAAGTCTATTCGCCCCTTGACCACATCGACCCAACCCATGGACAAAATCAGATCTTGTTCGCTGTCTAGACCCGTGGTCTCAAGATCCAGCACGATATAGTCACTGTCTTTGGCCAAGTCCGTCATTTCAGGGCAAGGCTGATCTACGAGATCATGTAACGCTTCTGGCAACTTAACCGTTCCCAGATATTGCTTACGTTTACGTTTAATTCGCTCAAGCGGATGAAAGTAATTTAAAAACGATTTCATTAGCGCGCTCCGAAACGAATTTTCGCCGCTTCTTGAAGGTCAGCAATGATCCTAAAGGCATCTTTCAAGTGTTTACGCTCAAAGCTACCAAAGCTATCTGGATTGATATTGTTGTCGGGCACATCTCCGTTCTTCAACGCTTCAAGTTGATGACCGAATCGGAAAGAGAGAATGAACTGGTAAGCACCTAGAATGTTTTTGAATGCGTCGTCGCTCAGCATGCCTTTTTCATTGGCTGCCGCAAAGCGTTCATCAGTGGCCGACAAGTCACACTCCACTGCAAGACCATAAATACGTGCTAAATCAATAATCAAGTTGATGGCGTATTTCTTCACGTTCAAGGTTTTCTTGTTCTCACCCGATTTTTCTAACACCAAGCTGTTGAAGATACCCAAAGGTGGATTGGTATTGACCGCATCTTTCACGAGCGTACTTAGGAACTCACGGTTGCCGCGAATATTAGTATGCAGCTCATCACGAAGAATGCCTTCGAACTCACTGTTGCCATAAATAGTACGGATCTCTAGGAACACACTGATGTTGAGTAGGCGTTCATACTCAGGGTTGGCAACCCACTTTTTATAGTAGTGCTTCCAAACATTGAGTGGCTGACACCATTTTGGCGTCGCTGCCATGAATTTTCCTGGGCATAACGGGTAATCGCAGCTTGCCAACCCGTTGGTCACCATCATCGCTAAGTGTTTGAAGTAAATACGGTCACTGTCTGTCGCATCATCAGCCAGTACAATCGCGCTGTCTTGATCCGACAGCATGTGCACTTCATTACGCGCGTGCGATCCGGCTACGATCCAAGAGAAATCACACGGTGGTGGGCCTAATTTATCAATCGCTATTTGAATCAATCGACGGGTGTAGGCATCCATAATCATGGTCATTACCTTACCGACGGTTTCCGGTGCAACCTTGCCTTCCACCAGCGCTTCAAAAATAGCTTGTCGCTCTGGGGTAAACGAAGACATGGTTTTCACACTGCCCGCGTATTTGATTTTCTCGATTAAGAAGATCGCTTGGACACGGTGGTTTTGAACTAAGTGAGACGTGGTGAGGAGACCAACGACCTTATTCTCTTTCACAACGGGCAAGTTACGGATATTGAATTGCATCATGATAGATGCAGCATGCAGCACTAAATCATCGGGTTTCACTGTGAGTGGAGAGTGTGTCATTACCTCTGAGATCAGGCTATCAGTACTGACACCGTGAGCGATCACTCGCTTAGTCATGTCACGGTCGGTAATCAAACCAACAATGGTTTCACCCTCATAGATCACCGCACATGGCGAGCGTTGATGAAGCATTTCCACCGCTACCGATTGGATGGTTTGCTCAGACTTAACAATGGCGACCTGCCCGCTTGCCACTTCTTCAACCTTACGAATGAACAAGCCTTTCTCTTTATTTGACCACACCACATCCAATGCTGACTTCAAACGAACCTGAGCCTGCGACGCAAAGTGTTCTGCACAGCTTGGAAAGGCTTTGAAAAGCGTTTGAAGTGCCGAGTGCGGAATCACATAAAGTAAGGTGTTCTCAATTGCGATGGCTCTATAGCCTTTCTCATCGTTAACTTCAGAATCTAAGAATGTAAAACCGAACAAGTCTTCGCTACCTAAACGTGCGCGAAGCACACCGTCCGATTTTCGTTGCTCCATAGAGCCAGTTCGAATGATATAGAGCGACTTTTCTTTGCCCGATTCACACAGATCAACCACATCACCTTTGCCGAGGTAAGTGATCTGAACATTAGAGGCAAGTTCACGCAGCGCTTCTTTAGGGATCTTATCGAATGGGTCTATCTGACCGATAAACTGAAGAATATTTGGTAATAAAGACTGAGGCATAATCACACTCGCAATAATTTAATTAGTATTATTATATAACTAACAAGGCTGGTTGCTAGTGGTTTTAACAAAACAGCAAAGAATAGGTCAAATATTGGACATCAGTCAGGTTTCCATCAAATTTAGACACAAAAAAAGCACGTATTAAACGTGCTTTCCTGGTGTACCTTTGAGTTCCAATGAACCAGTTCTAACAAAGATTCAAAGTAAAAATCTTTTTAAAACAATTAACTAGCGATTGGTAACCTGTGGTTCGTTTCTAGCAAGTGACTCGCTGACGCTTGACGCGCTTTATCACTGTTCCCCGCCATGATTGCTTCATAAATTTGGCGGTGTTCTTCAATGCAGGTACTTCCCTCTTCAGAAGAGTGAGAAATAAAGTTAACAAACATAGTCGTTAAGATATTGCCGAATGGTAGGTAAAAGTCGTTCCCTGTCGCGTTGAAGATTAGGCTATGGAACTTCATATCAATATCTAGCCAACGCTCTTTATCAAGAATCTCTTCGCTAGATATCTCCACCATTTTTTGGAAAATTTCTGATAATTCAATTCGTTGATCCGCAGTCGCAAATTTAGCGGCCAACGCACAAGCTTCAGGTTCGATGGCACGGCGCAAGCCTAAAAACTGATGGCAGAATTGGTCGGTGTCAGCTAAACCGTCCATCCATTCGATCAATTGTGGATCTAAGAAGTTCCAGAACGCGCGGTCAACAACACGAGTACCAATCTTAGGGCGAGATTCTAATAGGCCTTTTGAAGTAAGAAGCTTAACCGCTTCTCTTAATGCTGTTCTACTGATACCAAATTGCTCACACAGAGCCATTTCACCAGGGATAATAGAACCTTGAGGCAAATTGCCCGACAAAATACCACGAGCGATTTCACGTGCAACTTGCACATGAAGGCTTCGCTTAGAGCCTGAAATAGAATTGAAATGACCAGCCATGTGTCTACTTACTTATTAGATATGTATTATTTAATTCGTACTATAACACTGATTTATATCTCTACCAACTCAGTATCAGAATAACGTGAGGTCACTACCAATATAGGCTAGAGCATTATTTTAACAATCTTGTAAGTATTAAGCTCATCAAACCAAATATACCCATTTATTCATACAAATAGTTCTTATTTACACATTTTTTGTATGCGTGAACTCACAAAACCACTCTTACTCTCACTATTTATGTCGGTAATGATCAGTTTTTAGATGAACACTCTTGAATATAGCAAGTGTTATTGTATGATTTATTAACGCAAATAATCTACAATATAGGCGACTCTGATGTTTAACGATTTAAAAGGCAAACGCATTTTAATTACTGGCTCTACTGCTGGTATGGGCTTAGCTACTGCACGCATTTTTGCAAAGTACGGCGCAAAGATTGGCATCAATAGTCGTGCTTTCAGCCCAAAAGTCGATGACGTTCTCACCGAACTCACCGCATTGGGTGGCGATGTTGCGTTTTTTCCTGCCAACCTAATGGACACATTAGAGTGCGAAAGGTTAGTCAAAGAGTTCACCGACCATTTTGGCGGCATGGATGTGTTGATTAACAACGCAGGTGGCCTTGGTGGGCGTGCAAGTCTAGAAAATATCGATGACGAGTTTTATGAGCGTGTGATGAACCTAAATGTTCGATCCGCGCTGATGACAACTAAGTTCTCTATCCCACACTTGCGTGCATCTGCTGCTCTATCGGGGCAAACATCGTGTGTGATTAGCACGGGCTCTATTGCCGCTCGCGAAGGCGGTGGTGTGGGTGCTGGCGTATATGCCGCATCTAAAGCGTGGTTACACGACATTCACCGCAATTGGGTGAAAGAGTTCGCGCAAGACAATATCCGTTTCAACATTGTTTCACCGGGCACTATCGACACCGCATTTCACGATGGCAAGAGCGACGATCTGAAAGCGACCATTGCTAACAACATTCCAATGGGACGCTTTGGCAATATTGATGAAGTTGCCCCTTCATTTGCTTTCTTTGCATCGCACGCTTGTAGCGGTTACATCACAGGGCAAATCCTAGATGTTAACGGCGGACAAATAACGCCCTAGCTAGCTGACTAATATAAGCTCACTAAGTTATATAGAATCGTTAAGTTACATAAAGTCGTTAAGACCGTCACACTAAATAAGGTCATCAGACCCAAATAGATGAGGGAAAACCTCACACTATATTAGACGTATACACTGACACTAAGCGCCAGATTCGTCTGGCTTTTTTTGTTTTCAAAGTTTCAATTTCAGGTGGTTTAAATGTCAATATTTACATTGGTGGAAGATTCAAGCCGCCGAATTCATGTTCAAGTCGCGAGACAAATTGCTCGCAAAATCTTGTCTGGCGAGTTGAAAGAAAATCAGAAGTTACCTAGCGAAATGGAGTTGTGCGAGATCTTTGGAGTCAGCAGAACTGCCCTTCGAGAATCCACTAAGCTGCTTTCAGCAAAAGGGTTGATTGAATCAAAGCCTAAAGTGGGCACTCGTATCAAACCAAGAACGCAATGGCACTTTTTAGATCCTCAATTACTGTATTGGATCCAAGATTTAGAAGACACCAAACCCTTTTTATCTCAATTCTTAGGCTTAAGAAAAGCGATTGACCCAGAAGCGTGTGCGCTTGCAGCATCCAACGCTACGGTAGAGCAACGCAAAGAGCTTTCGATTCTTTTCCAAAAGATGACCATCGCGGCAAACGGCTTTGATTATCAAGAGTGGACAACCAACGATCATCTGTTTCACCAAACGATTTTCTTATCGACGGGTAACCAGTTTTACATTCCGTTCGCGAACATTCTGTCGACAATTTTCAAACAGTTTATCGACCACTCTGCCGAAGGCGGTCGCTTCTGTTTAGAAGAGCACAAAGCGATATACGATGCGATTATGTCAGGCAATGCGAATCAGGCTCGAATAGCCTCTCAAGCTTTACTTGATGATGAAAACCAAAAGCTGTCTAGGGTTGAATTAGCCATCGCATAACCAAGATTGACCAGACTGACTCGTGTATCCCAATACACGAGTCAGTCTGTTTTAGCGCCCATTTTTAACCATCCATTACCGTAGTGTTTCATCTTTAAATGTTGAACTCGGGTCCTCTCAGAGAAAACTTACGGTTACACACATAAGGTGTTGTTTGTGTCTACACAATCGTATGTAAGGAAAAATTTCTCTCTCGCCTGGCCCCTAGCCCTAAACGGTATATTGATGCAGTCGATGTTGATGATCGATACGCTGCTGGTTTCTCCTCTTGGTGAAATACCTTTGGCTGCCATGGGAATTGCGACCACTATGGTTGCCTTTGTACTCGGTATTCAAATGGCGCTGGCAAACGGCACTCAGCTAGTATTGAGCCGCGCCGTGGGTTCTGGCATTACCGCTTCATTATCCAAAGCGTTTTGGGCAGGTCTGTTCATCAACTTAGGTATCGCGACAATATTTTGGTTTCTGCTCACCTTTTTAGAACAACCTTTAATTCAAGCCTTAACCGACGATAAAGCCCTTTACTTAGAAATCAGCCACTACCTTGATATCTCAAAGTATCTCGTCATTTTCACAGCATTAACGCAAGTAATTATCGCCCTATTTAATGCATTAGGAAGAACCAAAATACCGTTTAAAGGGTATTTGATTGAATTGCCGATCAACGCTGTACTTTCTTATGGACTCATTCACGGCTTTTCAAATTTCGACGGTATTGGTGTTCAAGGCGCCGCGCTAGGCAGTGTTATTGCTATCACCCTTCGCCTTGTGTATCTGGTTCTTTGCGTGTATTTGAGCTCAGCAATTTCACTCAAATTAGACGCCCAGCGATCTGAGTTCATGACAAACGTTCGCCGTCACTTTATCGAGATATTCCCTGTCGCAGCAAATGTAACCATGCTATTGATTGGCGCAACGATTTATCAGTTACTGTATTCGCAACTTAACATCAACGCGTATGTTGCGATTACTTTGGTGATGCCTTGGATTAGGGCAGTCTCTCAATTTATTACTGCTTGGGCTCACTCTTCCGCGATTACTATCAGCCAAGCGATTGGCTCTAAAAAGATGGATGACCTAGTCAAAAACGTCGATACCAGTATTGATATTGCGGTCGTCATTTCTTTTGTGTGTGCAATCTTGTTCGCAGGATTAAGTCTGGTCATTGGTGACATTTACCCGAACTTGGATGAGTCTACCTATCAAGCATTGGCCGTTATCGCCCCACTCTACATCTTCTTGCCGATTGTCCGTGGCTACAACACGGTTCATGGGAATGTACTAAGAGCACTAGGAAAAACGACCGCAGTCTTCAAAATCAACTTTACTGGTCAATGGGTAATTTCAATTCCATTGTGTGCATTGATCATCTTTGGATTAGACGGTTCTATCTTTTGGGCATTTGCCATCCAACCATTCGAAGAAGTCGTGAAAGCTTTCCCATTCCGTCACTTGGCTCGAAAGTCTCTTAAAGAGTTTGATGCCGACAAAGCCAAAGAGTTGATGTATGACTAAACTCCGTATCGAGTTGCCGTCCCAAAATCTTCCTACGCTTTCTGAATACAACCTTGTCTTTTGACAAGGTTGTATTGTTTTAGCTGTACCTTTCATTAGTAGGCTTCACGTACACCCTCATAGATACCAAGGTCACATTAATACCAAGGTCATCTTAAAACTCATATAAAACAAAAAGACCACTCAACATTCGGTTAAGTGGTCTTCGAAAATAATCCTTAAGGACTGCGTCTAGCTAGCCTATTGGTTATGCTATGTGCTATTTACCGTTCAACTTAAGCGCTGAGAAAGTCACACTGTTGTAATCGCCATTCTTTTTATCGACAGCGAAATCGCCAGTACCGCCACAACCAGGCCCCCATACAGGGTGAGAATCGCTCACACTACATTGGCCGTATGCGCCCGCTTTGTAATAGAAATCATCTTCAGCATAACCCGTTGGTGAATCAAGTTCATCGATACCCTTACTCAGGTCGATTTCATACTTAACGGTATCGTGACGCTCGGTTTCAAACGTTAGGTACATCATGGTGCCTTTCACTTCCACTTTGTAACTAAACTCTTCACCAAGAGCAATACCCGCTTCACCCGGCTCTGCAGGGTTTTCCCACGTGTTACCCCACACTGGATAAGCGATATCGGCACGGTTAGGATCTTTTTTCTCTAGGTTACGTTCATAGTTCCAGAATACTGAACCCATTTCTTGGTCAGGAAACTTCTTATAGAAGATCTTTAGTGGTTCATTACCATGCCCATAACCAGTTCCAGCTTTGATTAGCTCATTATGTTTTTTAGCGTGAATCTGACCAACAACCACCGAGTGAGCTGGGTACTTTTCTGGGAACTTAGCGTTAACTGAGACGTGATTCACTTTTAATGTCGCTTCTAATGTTCCGCCAACAGCACTGTATTCACTAGCCGCTGGGTGACTCGACAGTGCCCACTGGTTTCCTTTATCAGCCGTATCGATAGAGAAATCTGCGCCTCTTGGCATTTGTCGTAATTCAGAACGCGCATTTTTCGAGTTTTTCGTCGTAATCGCTTGGTTCTGCACTTCAAATACAAGGTTGCCGTCTTTATCAAGATGGAAGAAATCACTATGTGAGTAGCTCATCATGGCTACCCCTTCTATTTCATCAACACGACCATCTTCATTAATATCTGAAGGTATGGTTATTTTCCAATTATGCATATCGAATTTATCGGCAGGTACGGGGTAAGAAACACCGTTATTTGCGAAAGTAACCATTGGCACAGTCGCTAATAACGCCACTGCTAATATGTTTTTCTTAAACATGACTCATCCTTTATTGTTAACAGATACTGAGTACACTCTCAGCACAGAAACTACTTTTGAACACGAATTAGTACTAAATATTTTCTCTTCGACTTAAATAAACCAACCAATAAATAGAATTTACATTTCGCCATCTTTTAACTTTTACCAAACATTTGGCGGTGGTTTATATCTATATTCCTCAACATGCTCCGTTATGTTTAAACCACAATAACTAGAACATCGATATGAAATCGTGAGAACATCCTTATATTTGTATTATTTTAACACATACATCAACATGGGCTTACAAGGTTTGTTAATATGAGAAGTGAGTCATGATTGATTTGAATGGTAAGCCTTAAATTGGGATATTCATAACATTTAGCTATATAAACAGGCCATTATTCGGAACTTTTGATAGATCTCACAGAAATTTAACCCAAGAATAAATATCATATTTGTCATACATTAATTTAATACCACGTAAGGTATTGGTTTGTGAGCCAGGGGTACATTGGATGTATCCAGAATAAAAAATAATAGTGAGACAAAGGTATGAATTCTGTTACAAAAATTGCTGCTGCTGTTGCATGTACTCTTTTAGCGGGCACAGCTGCCAGTGCATCTCTTGATTATCGTTACGAGTATCGTGCTGCGACGGATTATACAAAGACTAATGGTGATACGGCTCACGTAGACGCTCGCCATCAACACCGAGTTAAGTTAGGTGAAAGCTTTAAGCTGTCAGACAAGTGGAAGCACTCTACTGGCCTAGAAGTTAAATTTCACACTGATGATTCATACTATGATGAAGATTCAGGTTCTGTTAAATCAGCGAACAGTAGAAGCTTCTATGATGGCAATTGGTACATCTATGGTATGGAGATTGATAACACAGCGACATACAAAATAGACAACAATTGGTATCTGCAAATGGGTATGCCTATTGCTTGGGATTGGGATGAGCCTAATGCTAACGATGGCGACTGGAAGATGAAGAAGGTTACGTTCAAACCTCAGTTCCGCGTTGGTTATAAAGCAGACATGGGTTTAACGACTGCAATTCGTTACCGTCATGAATATGCTGATTTCCGCAACTACACACAATTTGGTGACAAAGATTCTGAAACTGGCGAACGTTTAGAATCAGCTCAAAAGTCTAAAGTTACACTGACGGGTTCTTACAAAATTGAATCTCTACCTAAGCTTGGCCTTTCTTACGAAGCAA
The DNA here is from genome assembly GCF_021728015.1 of Vibrio sp. G-C-1. NCBI lineage: Bacteria > Pseudomonadati > Pseudomonadota > Gammaproteobacteria > Vibrionales > Vibrionaceae > Vibrio > Vibrio sp. G-C-1. Next base: position 174,657 of record NZ_JAKKCR010000012.1, read on the forward strand.
ACTATGTGAAATCTTTGGATAACGTACTTCTTTATAATAGTGATGACTGGGAATGGGATGCTGGCCTAAAGGTAAACTACAAGTTCGGTTCTTGGAAACCTTTTGCTGAAATCTGGTCTTCTGATATCAGCTCATCTTCAAAAGATCGTGAAGCTAAATACCGTGTAGGTATTGCTTACTCATTCTAATAATAAAATAGTCAAACTATAAAATAGCCCTCTCCTCTTGTAATTTATTGGGGCATATTTTAATTACTTTATTTTAAATAATAGGATGTTCTAATCAGAATTAGCTTCATCCTAATAAATATTTAACGACTATTTATTATCTATTTCTTATGTGATTTACATATGGATTTAATATCATAAAGAGAATATTTTATGCAGATTTCTAAAGTCGCTACAGCTGTCGCTCTTTCGACAGGTTTATTATTCGGTTGTAACAGTGATGGTTTACCTATTCCGACGGATGGTTCTACCGATCCAGCAACACCAACTTCAGCATTATTAAATGGTTATTGGGAGTTTTCTGATACGGCTGTATTCTCGACAGCTTATTCATCATCAAGTGATGGTGGTTTACCCAACGTTTATCGATTTTCTGCCGATGGCTCGACGTTGTATTTCTATACCGACGATTCAAGTAATGCAGTATCCAACACCGAATACGAAAGATTTGAAACCACTTATACAGAAACAGTTGAAGATGATACTTCAGGCCAAGTAGCCTTTACCTTGTTCAATGATGATGGTTCTGTCAGCACAATCTCAGTAGATGGTAACTACGCAGTTTCTGATGGTGGTGTTTCAATCACCGATACCAATGTCCCTCTATCAGGTACGGACTACGCTGATGATAGTAGTGTCACAGGCCCTGCAGACAATGCCGATGAATCCTCAGGAGTGAACAATGCCGCTCAACTTTTGGACACCTTAACAAGTGACACCGGTGAATTAAGACTTAAAATCACGGATTCAAGTTCTACAGTTGGTAATACTATTTCTTCAGGCAAGCTTACTGCCGATTTAACTTACCGAATTAATGAAGACAGCGATGAAGTCGATGTTGGTCAAAACAACGCTTATATCTCTCTATATTCTACGAACAGCGAAAACAAGGTGAGTAATACTTATCACCATGGTGACATTGCTATAGGTGGTGGCCAAATCCAGGCGCGAGATAACACCGGTTCATTGGGTTCAGTTGGTACTTATGAAACTGATGAAAATGGTATATTTACAGCTGATGTTGAGGTCGTTTGGACTGCAGATTCTCATACTTTTACAATTAATGGAACTAACTATGTTGGCGACATAGCTGACGCTTCTTCTGGTGAAGTTCAAGTAATTGCTCTGAGATTAGGAACTAATGGTGATACGACACCTTATGAACTTATTATTGATAATCTAGAAATTTACTCTTTTGATGACACTACTGGTCAGTATGTTAAAGAGTTTAATGATAATTTTAACGACTACTCTGTCGGCATGAGCCTAAAAACAGCACCTTATAACAGCAGTACATCAGAAGCATCTGTAGTGAGCTTAACGGGTGAAGAGCCCGAAACTCCTGACCCAGTAGACAATAAAGTCGCCGCTATTACTGATACTGATACAGGCGACACTGGAGAATTGCGCTACAAGTTTGATTCAGGTATGACAACAGGTACGCATAAAGTTTCTATGTACTATGATGCTGCTGAAAGTGAATCTGCGTATGTCTCTCTTTTTGATACAAAGAATTCAACATCATCCTTAATTGGTGAGTTCAAAATTGATGAAGGGAAAATCACCCTTCGCGGAGAAGCTACTCAAGTAACTACATTTACTCCTGGTTCATGGATTGACCTAGAGATGTCTTGGGACACATCAAGCTTAGATGCTGCAGGCACTTACACCGTTAAGGTAAATGGTACTGAGTATGGCCCTTATACGTCACAAAACACCACACCTGGTGTGGAAGTTACCGCGACAACCATTAAGTTTTCATCGAACAGTGGCACAGCAGATACAACATTGTTCGTCGATGATTACATAGTTTACTCTGACACAGCAGGAACGACTGAAATCTTTTCTGATGACTACGAGAGCTACAGCATTGGCGCAGATTTAAGTGCATCGCCATACAACTCAAGTACATTCTCTGCGGTTGTTGCAGAAGACCCTCTAAACGCTGAGTAGTAAGTTAACTTAAGACTCTGTCAAAAATGCCGTCCTTGTGACTAATGCCGTTCGGATAAGCATTATTGCTTGAACCTGAACGGATATTTGGCTGGGACAAAGAGGACTGAACGTGGAAACGTTCGGTCCTTTCTTTTATCTGGAAGAATGAAGTGACTCAAACTGTCTC
>NZ_JAKKCR010000013.1:0-168867 GCF_021728015.1 Vibrio sp. G-C-1
CATTGTGGACCCACCTGATTCCATGCCGAACTCAGAAGTGAAACACAATAGCGCCGATGGTAGTGTGGGGTTTCCCCATGTGAGAGTAGGACATCGCCAGGCTTTAAATTAAATCTTTAGGTTGACCGACCTAGAGATATGGACGCTCACTTAGTGAGTTGATCACTGCGGAGTGGTAGTTCAGTTGGTTAGAATACCGGCCTGTCACGCCGGGGGTCGCGGGTTCGAGTCCCGTCCACTCCGCCACTTATTCAGAGTTTCAGCTCTTTAAAACTGAAATAGGGGTGTAGCTCCAATTGGCAGAGCAGCGGATTCCAAATCCGCGTGTTGGGAGTTCGAATCTCTCCACCCCTGCCATATACGAAGCCTCAGCAGAAATGCTGGGGCTTTTTTGCGTCTGTTGTTTCTTCGAAGTAATGTTGTGAGCTGGAACGCCAGCCCGGTCTAATCTCCGGAGTGCCGGCTCAGTCCACCCCTGCCATATTTAAGGCTCTAGACTGCGCGTCCCGGCAGAAATGCTAGAGCCTTTTTGCTTTCTATTATTTGGATATTAACCCTCTCTCCAAATGAAAATGCCTCTTTATCTTGAAAATATCATCCTCGATATGCACCTATTTCCTAATGACGACTAGTATGAAAATATAGATCATTTATTTGGAATTGTTATGAGGTTATTTTGTACATCAGCTCTTATCTTTTGTTCGTTTTACGTATCGGCAACCCCATGGGAAAAAGAAAAGAGCCCGACAAGAAATTCAACCTCATCTATCGGTAGTTACGCTAATGGCTGTCTAGACGGTGCGCAGGCTTTGCCAATTGATGGTCAAGGTTACCAAGTGATTCGTCCTCAGAGAGAGCGCTACTATGGACATACAGAGGCCATTCAGTTTATTGAAAGGCTAGGTGTGACCGCGAGCGAACAACTCAACACTAATTTATTGGTTGGTGATATTTCTCTACCTCGAGGAGGGCGCTTTTCGTCTGGTCATTCAAGTCACCAGACTGGCTTGGATATTGATATATGGTTAAGGCTTACTGATAAGAGGCTATCCGAAAATGAACTCGCTGTTCCTAAGCCAATCAGCGTTGTCGATCTTACCAACTACAAATTACGCAAATCGAATTGGACAGATGATCACTTCCAAGTCATTCGCTATGCCGCGAAAGATGAAAAAGTGGTGCGTATTTTTGTCCATCCAGTGATTAAACAAGCCCTTTGCGAACAAGAAGATCCTGATGCCAATGATAGAACCTGGTTAGGCAAAATCAGACCTTGGTGGGGGCACCATTCCCATTTTCATGTTCGTTTAAAATGCCCTAAAGGCAGTTCTAACTGTATCGCTCAAGCAAATCCGCCAAAAGGTGATGGTTGTGGCGATGAACTTGCAAGTTGGGCTCCGCAGACCATTCCAGTTCCTCCACCTAAAAAGGTGGCTAAAACTAAGAAAAAAAAGAAAGTTAAAGTGATGCCGAGTCAGTGTTTGGCCTTGATATCGAATAGGTAATGTATTTATCGAGGTGTTTTACAGTGGTAGTGCCACTGGTTTTCTCGACTCTAAAACTGGAGAAATGTCACACTTTTGTCTAGAGTTTATAAACACGTAATTAAGAACATCGTTTGATATCAAAACAGACGAATAACGACAAGAGCAAAAACAACGATGAATTTGATAATGCTTAGTCAGGGATGGCGTGTTTCTTGGGTGAAAGATGCGGCTTATGTGCAGTATATGAAAATCAGAGTCTGATACCCGTCTATAAAAATTCCAAGGATAAGACAATGACTATGATTTGTGCGAGGGAATTCTCTAAATGGTTAAGACATAGATTCAGTAGTGAAAATGTCGGTATTTCAATTTCTAGAGAAGATATAAATCACCTAACAGGTCGACAGCGATTAGACCCTAGCTTTGTGAATGATGTTCATTATGAACTGATGCAGTATGGAATGGCGTTTGTCACTGATACCAGTCGGGAGCACTTTTATTTGGTACCGGTATCTCAAGCTAAAAACTGGCGAGAACAACTCGAATATCAATTTGAGAAAGAGATGTTCTGCAACATATACCCCATTGAAAAATCGGGTTAAAAAAAAGGTTCAACTTGATGATTAAGTTGAACCTTTTTTCTTTTAGGTCAAGCCTTGAATGATGACAAACTTTTCTAATAATTCGTCGTCAGTTTCAATATGGTTTGGGTCAGTGATTATGCACTTTGTAATAGGGCACACTGACTGACATGTTGGCTTCTCATAGTGACCTTTACACTCAGTACATAAATCAGGATCGATTTCGAAGATACTGTCACCCATCGTGATTGCGCCATTTGGGCATTCTGGGTCACACATATCGCAGTTTATGCACTTGTCAGTTATTAACAGAGCCATTGCTTTCTTCTCAGTAGAGTTTCTAGGTAAAGTTATTTACCTGAAGCGTTACGTGTATCTTGGCCTGCGCTCAAGTTACGCATTAACAAACCAAATTCTAGGTCAAGATCTGCCGGTACTGGAATAAATACAAAGTGACCGTTACCTTTTGCGTCATCTACTGGCTGAGATTTACGGTTCTCCATAACTTCTAATTTGAAAACGATGTTACCTTTTGGTGTCATCATTTCTAAGCTATCGCCAACTAGGAACTTGTTCTTCACTTCGACTTCCGCTAAGTCACCACGGCGGTTGCCAGTGAATTCACCAACAAACTGTTGAGTATCAGAGATAGAGTAACCGTACTCGTAGTTTTGGTATGTGTCGTGAGTGTGACGACGCAAGAAACCTTCAGTGTAGCCACGGTGAGCTAGGCTCTCTAGCGTACCCATAAGGCTCTCATCAAATGGTTTGCCTGCAACAGCATCGTCGATAGCTTTACGGTAAACCTGTGCTGTACGTGCACAGTAGTAGAAAGACTTAGTACGACCTTCGATTTTCAGAGAGTGAACACCCATCTTAGTTAAACGCTCAACGTGTTGGATTGCGCGAAGATCTTTTGAGTTCATGATGTAAGTACCATGCTCATCTTCAAACGCTGCCATTTTCTCTTCTGGCTTGTGTGACTCAGAAAGCAACACGACTTCGTCTGTTGGCTTGCCAAGGCCTAGAGTGTTATCTGGACGTTCAGTTTGAACTTCAACTTCTTGCGCTTCTACTTCTTGAATAGCGACACCAGTTGGATTAGCTTCAACGATTTGACCGTTTTCGTCTTCTTTCGCAGCTTCTGTTTTGTATTCCCAACGGCAAGCGTTAGTGCAAGTACCTTGGTTCGGGTCACGTTTATTCATGTAACCTGAAAGTAGGCAACGGCCCGAGTAAGCCATGCATAGAGCACCGTGAACAAAGATCTCTAATTCAGTCTCTGGGCAGTGCTCGCGAATCTCTTCGATCTCTTCAAGTGATAGTTCACGAGACAGAATTACACGTTCAACACCTTGGGTAGACCAGAATTTTACTGTCGCCCAGTTTACAGCGTTTGCTTGAACTGAAAGGTGGATCGGCATTTCAGGGAATGATTCACGTACCATCATGATAAGACCAGGATCTGACATGATAAGAGCGTCAGGGCCCATCTCAACAACTGGCTTAAGGTCGCGAATGAATGTTTTTAATTTAGAGTTGTGTGGCTGAATGTTACATACAACATATAACTTTTTGCCTTGAGCATGAGCTTCATCGATACCGATTTGTAGGTTTTCGTGATTGAACTCGTTGTTACGAACACGAAGGCTGTAACGTGGCTGGCCAGCGTAAACTGCATCTGCGCCGTAGGCGAATGCGTAACGCATGTTTTTAAGGCTTCCTGCCGGTGATAATAGTTCAGGTACAAATGGTTTTTGTGTAGTCATTGCTTCGTTCTCTAATCTGATCTCAAGTCAGGTTGATACCACCAAGTGATATCAAAGGGGCGCAAATTTTACGCTAAAATGAGTTTGGTTGATAGCCCTAAAGATAACAATGGTATTGCGAAGAGTGTTGTTAGGTGTTGATAAGCGGGGTGGAGAAGAAAACAAGCTCAGATATCGTCGACACCTGAGCTCTAAATCGGAACAATTAAGCGTTAGGTTGAGTTAACCCGCCTAATGATTCAAATAGGTTTGGAAGGAAAACACTGAACTCACCACAAAGTAGAGAGAAATCTGCATCAAAACGCGCAGCTTGATCTTCGCGAGGAATGTCGTCGTTTTCGTCTTTTAGTTCATCACTGAATTTCAGGCGCTTGATGCTGCCATCTTCTGCAAGAATGAACTCAATGCGATCTTGCCAGTTGATCAGAAGCTTAGTCACAACTTTGTTGGCTTCGATGTGGTTTTTAATCTCATCAGCTTCTAGTTCTTGTTTCTTAACTCGAACAATACCGCCGTCTTCTTGGATTGATTTAAGCTCGGCTTCATCGAGCATGGTGATACCTTGAGGCGTATCACCTGATTTCACCCACTCTGTCAGAGTCGTTTCAATCGCTTGCTCTGGAATAGCGGGTACTACTGGCAGGCTACCCATAGTTTTACGTAGTAATGCCAATACATCTTCAGCTTTTTTGTAGCTGCTAGCATCAACCACAATAAAGCCTTCTTTCGGCATGATCAGTGCGTAAGTGAAGTTACTGCGGCTGAAAGCACGAGGAAGAAGATCGATGATGATGTCTTCTTTTAGGCTGTCTTTCTCTTTCTTTTTTAGAGGAGTACCAGACTCTGCCTCAAGCGTTTCTACTTTTGCATTCAATGAATCTTTGATAACAGAAGCTGGAAGCATTTTCTCTTCTTTCTTAGCACAGATGAGAATGCGGTTTTCTGATACATGCGTCATCATATCGCCGTGTCTACCCATCGCATTTACCCAACCAAACTTCTGTTTGTCTTGGCTACCACAAGGGGTAAAACGGAACTCTTCAAGTTGTTTCTCTAGCTGATCTGCGTTGAAGTCTATATCACGATTAAAGCGATAGACGAGGCAATTCTTAAACCACATAAATATTTCTCATACCTTTATCTGAAGACGCTCATCATAGGAGATTTCGATCCATTTGTCTTATACCTGCAATAAAAATTAAAAGTGAAATGTTTGAGACAGTTATATGAAAATTTGTTTTCAAAGGTCACAAAAGTGTCATAATTAAACCAGATAATGCAATGCGTTGATTAAATACTAAGGCTATTCAATTATGTCGAGAAGGATTCTGGTCGTTGAAGATGAAGCACCTATTCGTGAGATGCTGTGTTTTGTACTTGAACAAAAAGGCTACCAAGCAGTAGAGGCTGAAGATTACGATACAGCGGTAAACAAGCTATGTGAACCTTTCCCAGATCTAGTATTACTAGATTGGATGCTACCTGGTGGTAGCGGGATAAACTTTATCAAGCACATGAAGCGTGAAGAGTTAACTCGCAACATCCCAGTGGTGATGCTGACGGCTCGTGGCGAAGAAGAAGATAAGGTGCGTGGTTTAGAAGTGGGCGCTGATGATTACATCACCAAGCCATTTTCACCCAAAGAGCTCGTGGCTCGCCTGAAAGCGGTTATCCGCCGTGTAACGCCTACTGCATTAGAAGATGTGATTGATGTACAAGGCCTTAAGCTAGACCCTGTATCTCATCGTGTTACCGCAAGCGAAGGTCCAGTTGATATGGGACCAACAGAGTTCAAAATGCTGCATTTCTTTATGACTCACCAAGAGCGTGTGTACAGTCGAGAGCAACTACTGAACAACGTTTGGGGTACCAACGTTTACGTTGAAGATCGCACTGTTGATGTACATATTCGACGCCTGCGTAAAGCACTTGAATCTGCAGGTCACGATAAGCTAATTCAAACGGTTCGCGGCGCGGGCTACCGTTTTTCTACAAAGGCTTAATGTGGCTTCGCTACCCAGTTTACGGAGTCCTGAATGGTTGAAAAGTTAACATGGAAAAAGCTGGCTTGGGAGCTGGCTTTTTTTTACGCACCTTGGGTTTTAGTCGGTTGGATATTCGGCTACTTACCTTGGTTATTGCTGGCTGCTACGGTATTGCAGCTCGGCTGGCATCTACATTATCAAATGCGTTTGTCCGCCTGGTTATGGGATGAAAAGCGTTTAACACCACCATCAGGTTCTGGAAACTGGGAATCTCTGTTTAACGGTATTTATCGTATGCAGCAGAGACAGCGCCGTAAAAGAAAAGAACTGACTAACCTGATCCGCCGTTTCAGAAATGGTGCTGAATCCTTACCCGATGCCGTTGTGGTGTTTCGTGGTGAAGGAAACATCGTTTGGTGTAACAAGCTTGCTCAATATTTACTGGGCTTTCGCTGGCCAGACGATTCTGGGCAACCTATCTCCAACTTGATCCGCACGCCGGACTTCATCAAGTACCTTAATAAACAAGATTTCTCAGAGCCGTTAGAGATGCCGTCGCCACTTAATGTGGAGCGCATGCTCGAGCTGCGTATCGTGCCGTATACCGAGGGCGAACACCTCATGGTAGTACGTGATGTTACTCAGCTAAAACAGCTAGAAGGCATGCGTCGTAACTTTTTCGCTAACGTTTCTCATGAGCTACGCACTCCAATGACCGTACTTCAGGGCTATCTTGAAATGACGGAAGATCCAGACATGGTCGTTGGGCCTATGTGGCCTAAGGCTCATGGTGTGATGACCGAGCAGTTGAATCGCATGAACAGCCTAGTGAATCAGCTTTTAACACTTTCAAAAATCGAAGCTGCACCGATGCATGAGCTCGATGAAGTGGTGAATGTTCCGGCTATGCTTGAGGTTCTTGAAAAAGAAGCCGCAAGCCTAAGTGGTGATCGAGAACATAAGCTTGAATTTGATATCGACAAGAGTCTACGAGTTCTAGCTGATGAAGATCAGCTGAGAAGTGCGATATCGAATCTGGTTTATAACGCAGTCAAATACACACCACCGGGCGCAACGGTTAAGGTGCGTTGGTACCAAACCAGTCAAGGGGCGTGTTTGGATGTGTCAGACACCGGAGACGGTATTGAACCACAACACTTACATCGACTCACAGAACGTTTTTACCGTGTTGATAAAGCGCGTTCACGCGATACTGGTGGTAGTGGTCTTGGGTTAGCGATTGTGAAGCATGCGCTTAGCCATCATGACTCACATTTAGAAATTCAAAGTGAAGTTGGCGTTGGTAGCCGATTCCATTTCACGCTACCTAACCGATTGACCGTGTCATGAGTTGTTTGACTCGCAGGATGCGTTTACCCGTCAGCTTATTGTTAACATTTGCTTTGGTTAACCCAGTTCATGCCGAACAGGGTGTCGACTCACTTCCTGATTACGCTAAAGTTCCGGGTATTTCAGGGAGCCTATTGTCTGTTGGTTCGGATACCTTGGCGGGTATGACGACATTATGGATGGAAGAATTCAAGTCTTACTACCCGAACGTGAACGCTCAAGTTCAAGCTTCTGGTTCTTCTACTGCCCCTCCTGCTTTAACGGAAGGCACTGCTCACCTTGGACCAATGAGTCGTCCAATGCGCCTACGAGAAGTCGAAGCGTTTGAAAGAGAGCATGGCTATAAGCCGACAGCACTGAGAGTTGCTATCGATGCGATTGGACTTTTTGTGCATCGTGATAATCCTATTGAAGGGCTCAACTTTCACCAGATTGACAGTATATTTTCAGAGACATTGCGTTGCGGCGCGACTAAGCCGCTAAATAATTGGCAAGATTTGGGCATTGACCAACCGTGGGCAAAACATCGATTCCAACTGTTTGGTCGTAATTCCGTTTCGGGAACATATGGCTATTTCAAACAAAATGCACTGTGCGGCGGTGATTTTAAGAACCGAGTTAATGAGCAGCCAGGTTCTGCATCGGTTGTACAGTCGGTTGCTTCATCAATCAGCGGGATAGGGTACTCAGGTATTGGTTATCGAGTGGCCGGTGTTAAGTTAATTCCTATCGCAGAGTATGGTTCTGATTATGTAGAGCCGACTCGAACGAATATCTTGAGCGGTGATTACCCTCTATCTCGCTTTCTTTATGTGTATGTGAATAAGCACCCAGATAAACCACTTTCTCCTGTTGAAAGAGAGTTCCTCACTTTTGTGTTCTCAAAGCAAGGGCAAGAACTGGTAGAGAAAGATGGCTATTTAGCGATACCGTCAGAGTTCGCTGAGCAAGAATTGGCAAAAATCGGACTCTGATTTAGGTACTATGAACGTAGAAAATTAACGTAGAAACCTAACGTATGAACAGCTTGCTAGCCGCAGGCTGTTTTTATTTTGTTGGCGCATCATTCAAGCTTCAACGACCATCCAGCATCTTGCCAGCGTCGTTGTTCTTCTTTGAGCTCATAATCAAGCAGTTGATTTTCAGCTAACCAGTCGATGGTATCTCCTTCTAAACACCAATTCTCATCTTGCTCAATGGTTAATTTTACATTCGGTATTGGCGATTGGTTTCGCTGTCGATTGAGCAGGATTGCTATCCTCAGTATTCGAATTAACAACGCTATCTGCCCTGTATTGAATAGCGAGAGATCCGGTAAGTCACTAAGCTTAATCGCTTTTCTTTGATAGCGAACTAATGTTGAGATCAGACGCTGCTGCTCAGTATTGAAACCGGGCATAGTCGTATGTTTAAGCAGATAAGCTGAATGGCGGTGATAGCCTTGGAATGCGATGCTTTGTCCCACTTCATGAAGCAATGCAGCCCATCCAATCAGATCATAAAGTTCATTATTTACCGCAGTATTCACCTGAGGTTGCGCTTGTTTCAGTAATGAAAGGGCGAGTGCTTTGACTTTCTGGCCATGAACTACGTCAACATGGTATCGAGAGACAAGCGTTTCGGCGGTTCTTGTTCGAACATCAATATCTTTAAACCGATCTTCCATGTCATAAAGCACCCCTTCTCTTAAGGCACTATCGGAGAAATGCAATTCATTGATGTTTAGCATATCCATAGCTGCTGAAAGAATCGTGACGCCAGCGGCAAACACCGGCTTTCTTTCATCGCTTAAACCTGAAAGGCCTAATCCCTTAGAAGATGGAAATTCACATAAGTGGTTCTTCAAATAGGATAGGCGTTGCGGCGTAATGAGACCATCGGTGAACCCTAAGCCAATGAGTACCTCTTTTATTGATTTGGCGGTTCCTGATGAGCCAAAGGCAACTTCCCAAGAGATTTGTTTGTATTCTTCAATTAATGGCATCAACAGGCGAGTAGCAGAGACATAAGCATCGGAGAAATGCTGTGATGTCAGCCCTCCATCGGCAAAGAAGCGCTGAGTAAAACTGACGCATCCCATCGGTAAGCTACGCATTATTTGGGGTGTAAAGCCTTGTCCTGCGACGATTTCGGTACTCCCGCCACCGATATCAATAACTAATTTAGATTCGGAAGCGGCTTGAGTGTGCTCTACGCCGTTATAGATAATTCGAGCTTCTTCTTGACCTGAGATGATCTCTATTGGAAAAGGAAACAATGGTTTAGCTTGCTCTAAGAAGTCTTTGGTATTTTTAGCCTTTCTTAGGGTATGAGTCGCGACGACTCTGACATCATCAAGTTCAAAATCCGCTAGTCGTTCTGCGAATACCTTGAGGCACTCTAAACCTCGCTCGATAGCGCTTTTGGATAAGAAGTTACGCTCATCCAACCCATCGCCTAACCTCACTTTCTGTTTATGTCTGCTGACTAATTGCAGGTGTTGGTCGAATACTCGGGCAACCACCATATGAAAGCTGTTCGAACCTAAATCGATAGCGGCAATACATCGAGAATGTTTGTTATCAATTAGCGGCATGATTTCTTCTCTTGTTTGTACTTCTTGCGAGCAAGTTTCTCCATACGTTTAATATAGTGGTAAGTGGAGAGTTGTGACGTCGGGTATTCGAGTTGGTTTGCTGGTGCTTCTATGTAAGGGTTGCTCATCGCTTGGTCTAGCACTCGAGCTTTGTTGCTGTCATCGAAATGAAATTCGGTGATATCGATAATGGTTTGCTTGATATTTGGATCTAAAATTGGAGTGGCGACTTCGATCCGATGATCGAAGTTTCGCGTCATCCAGTCAGCTGAAGATATATAGACTTTCGGCTTTCCAGCGTTACCAAAGATCATCACTCTTGGGTGTTCAAGAAAACGATCGACCACACTGACAATCTCAATATGGTCACTGATGTTGGGTATGCCAGGGACAAGAGAGCACATGCCACGAATGACCATTCTCACTTTTACATTGACTTGGCTGGCCTGATAGAGCTTCTCAATGATCGCTCGGTCGACCAAATTGTTGAGTTTTAGAGTGATGCTTGCAGGCTTGCTCTCCATCGCGTTTTGTATTTCATTATCTATCAACTGATACAGACGTTTTCTTGTATTCTTCGGTGACACAATCAGTTGTTTGAACTGTGATTTTTGATAAGGGTTTTCAATATATTTAAAGACTTGTCTCACCTCTTGGGTCAAATCTTCATTCGCAGTGAGCAGAGAAAAATCGGTATACACGCGCGCTGTTACTTCATGAAAGTTACCGGTGCCAATATGGGCGTAATGCGCCGTATGCTTGCCTTCTTTCCGTTTAATGAGCAGCAGTTTGGAGTGGACTTTCAAACTTGGGATGCCATGGATGACTTTTATACCGGCTTCTTGAAGTTTCTTTGTCCACTGAATATTGGCTTGTTCATCAAAGCGAGCTTGCAGCTCGACAACCACTATGACCTTTTTTCCATTGTGTGCCGCATCGATGATTGAGCTAAGGAGTTTGGAGCCTTCTGCAACACGGTAAACGTTTATTTTTATGGAGGTTACTTTCGGGTCAAAGGAAGCCTGCCTCACGAGCTCAGTGATGTGATTAAAGGTGTGATAAGGGTAATGCAACAAGATGTCACGAGCTTTGATCGCTTCAAAATAGTTTGGATGGTGGCTCAAATGGGCGCACTTAATCGCGGGTAATGGGCGATTAACTAAATCACGTCGGTTAAGGCTTGGGAACTCAGAGAAATGTTTGAAGTTGTGGTAGCGACCTCCGGCGATAACACTGTCGTAGTCAGATAGTTTTAGTCTGACTTGTAAGAAACTGAGCATTTCAGCTGGCATTTCTGACTCATAGATAAGACGTATCGGTAGTGCCGTTAAGCGCTGTTCTAAACCTAAAGACATCGATTCTAATAGGCTGCTTTCATTGTTCTCTTGAAGGTCATAATCGGCGTCACGAGTCATTTTTATAGCAAAGCAACGCACTGAGTCATACTCAAAGAACCCTTTAAGTAAGTCATCTAAACAAAATCGAACTATATTATCTAATAAGATCAAAGTAGTACGCTGAGAACCCGAGGTGTCTGGTAATTTAACAAATCGAGGGAGTGCTTCTGATGGGATTTCGAGTAATACGTATTGAGAAGATGCCTCACGCTCGATGTCGATGGCTAAGTAACTTTGCTCGTCTTTCATAATATTGAGCAACTGGCGATCTTCGTTCAAGAGAAACGGAGTTAAATGTGGCAGCACTTTTTTCTTAAAGTACTTTTTGATCCACTCACTTTGCTCTTCGCTGATTTGCTGTTCGTTGACCAAAAAAATACGATTGCGCGCCAGTTCCAACAATAGGTCGTTATACAACTCATGGAATCGAGCATCGAGCTTACTTGCTTTGCTCTGCATTTGAGTGAGTAAGTTTTTCTGCGAGTTGGCAGGTAATTGAGGATCTTGAAGTAAGATCTTTCGTTTCACGTCAGCAAATCGGACCTTGTAAAACTCATCGAGGTTTTTTGAGTAAATACCTAAAAAACGAACTCTTTCGATTAAGGGAACTGACTTGTCGGCTGCTTCTTGGAGCACTCTTTCGTTGAAGGATAACCAGCTAAGTTCTTTTGTGACATAGTCTTTTTCCATCGAGATGATAATCCTTGAGTGCTGTCTATAGAGCTGATTACTTTAATTTAGAATGACAAAATTCACAAAATCTATGATCTTACTTTAAGAAATATGGTCAACAAACTTGTTATTAGTTTCAGTTGTTTAACGTAACTTGTAATATAATTGTCATCTAACGTACATATTATGTCAGTAGCTAAAAAAAGGTAGATAAACAGATGGCTTCAGCCCAATTTTCATTGAAAGAGCGTGACAAAAAAAGATGGTTGAAAGATCGTCTCGTCCGTTTTTCAGTGACATGTGGTGCCGTAAGTGTTCTAGCTGCTCTGGTATTGATCTTTGTTTACTTGGCGATGGTCATTTTACCGGTGTTTTCTGATACTGGTTTAGAGACAGACCAAGCCGTAAAGACCGTTGCTGTAGAAAAGCCTATCGCCTTATCTGTTGATGAATACGGTCAGCATGCATTTACTATCGAAAAATCTGGCTTGGTGCAGTTTTGGGATTTAGAGTCTCAAAATACACACTCTTACTTTGAGCGAAATGTTTTAGCCAATCCTGTTGCCTTCTCTCGAAATACCCCATCAGAAAACTGGTTTGCCTTTGCCGATAGTGCAAGCAACCTTACTTTTTTCTATCCTGAGTATAGTGCGCCTGTGCTGCAAAAGGGCAGTGAAGCCGATCCTAAAATTGAGCAAATCGATCTCCCTGAACCATTTTTAAATGATGAATCGTCAAATGGGACGACAATCGAAAAATTCGCGTTCTCGAAGAATGGACGTGGTATCACGGTTGCCGCTCAGCTAAGTGACCAACGAGTCTTAGTGAAGTGGTACCAAAGTGATGTTACGGGTCAGTATGTTTTTCAGAAGAGCCAATGGTTATCGGATAAGTTGGGCTTGCAGCAACAGTTGTTAGTCACACCTGATGGCCAAACCTTATATCTCCGAGCCCAATCGGATTTAGTGGTTTTGAAGCTATCAGATAGCGGCTTCAATGTTCGTGAAGTGATTGATCTTAGCTTGAATGATGCGAAGCACTCGGTGAAAAGTATCGATTTACTGTCTGGAGCTTATTCACTGTTGGTTACGCATGAGGACGGACAGGTTTCTCAGTGGTTCGATGTACTCAAAGATGAAAAGCGTAGCCTGACCCATATTCGAGACTTCCAACTTGCTGAACAAGTGCAATTTATTTTGCCTGATACTTATAGAAAGGGTTTTTATAGCTTCTATAAGAACGGCACATTACAAAGCCACTATACGACCAGTGAAAAGCTGTCGCTGTTCGAGCGAGCATTTGATAAATCACCACAATTAGCGGCTATGTCTGCCAATGAACTGCATCTGGCGACGCTGATTGATGGCACCATCAGTGTGGCTAAAGTCGACAATGAATATCCACAGATCTCATTCTCATCGCTTTGGCAAAAGGTCTGGTATGAAAGTTACCCTGAGCCACAATACGTTTGGCAATCAACCTCGGCGAACGATGACTTTGAAGAGAAATTCAGTTTAGTACCTATCACGTTCGGTACTATTAAAGCCGCTCTGTTTGCGATGATGTTTGCCGTGCCGGTTGCTGTGCTCGGAGCTATTTACACCGCTTACTTCATGTCTCCACGCATGCGAAGAGTGGTGAAGCCTTCGATAGAACTGATGGAAGCGCTTCCAACCGTCATCATCGGATTCTTGGCTGGCCTTTGGTTTGCTCCAATTGTCGAAACGCATTTAACGGCCGTCTTCTCATTAATGGTGTTATTACCGTTGAGTACATTGTTGACGGGGTTTGTTTGGTTCTGCTTGCCGAAGATGGTGACGAGTCGTTTCTCTAACGGTTGGCATGCCTTAATATTGATCCCGGTATTGGTGATTACGGTGGTGGCCGTCTTTGCTGGTGGAAACAGCATTGAAGCCTTGTTGTTTGGTGGTGATATTCGTACTTTCTTAGCGAGTTATGGCATCGACTTTGACCAACGCAATGCGCTGGTAGTTGGTTTTGCTATGGGTTTTGCTGTTATCCCAACGATTTTTACTATCGCCGAAGACGCTATTTTCTCTGTGCCTAAACATTTATCCGATGGCTCATTAGCGTTGGGTGCGACGGCGTGGCAGACCCTTATTTATGTGGTGTTATTGACGGCTAGCCCAGGTATCTTTTCAGCGGTCATGATGGGACTAGGGAGAGCGGTTGGCGAAACCATGATTGTCTTGATGGCAACAGGTAACACACCAATTCTCGATTGGAATATTTTGGAAGGGATGAGGACGCTATCCGCAACGATTGCTGTCGAACTACCAGAATCAGAGGTGGGTGGTTCTCACTTCCGCTTGTTGTTCTTAGCGGCACTCTTGCTGTTTATTTTCACGTTCGCGGTGAACTCTGTCGCAGAGTGGGTTAGACAAAGATTGAGAGATAAATATCGTGCGCTGTAGTTTTAAAGGTTCACCTCAATGTGTCTCAATGGCTTTTCGTTGCGTGACTAGCGTGACTAGCGTGACTAGCGTATCTCGCGAACTTGGCTGTTTCTTGGTTTCAGCACGTCAAGAGCAAGGTTGATCATGATGAACAAACTGAAGTCATTATTATCTTGGGTTAAATCGGGATCTCCGTGGATCTGGCTTACGGGCGGGGCGGTGAGCATCAGTATGCTTTCTGTTCTTGGCCTAATGCTGTTGATTGGCTGGAAGGGTTTAACCTATTTTTGGCCTGCTCCTTTGTATCAATGGCAAGTCGACTCCAAAGACTTATCGTTAGTGGTTGATCTGGACGAAACCGTATCAAAACAAGATGTATTGATTGGCCAGTTGTATGAACGTAAATACATCCCGATAGAGCAAGTTCCACAAGTACACGACCTCTTGTCGCCTCAAAATTTGTCGACGGGACTAATTCAGCGCTTAAGTATCAAAGTCGCCAACAGAGAACTGTACCCTGCGGATTTTGTTTCCATTCTGGATGTCAATTTACGTGAACCAACAACGCCGCTTGATTGGATTGTGATTGAACGAAGTCGAGGTGGTTATTTCTTTGGTAAGCCTGTGGGTTTTAAAACCGCTTCTGGCACCTTTAATTCGAACATAGACCAAAAGCTCGAACAAGGCTTGGCGTTCGCTGATACGTTACGTAAAGAAACGTCGCGTGTTGTGAACCAAGAAATCCGCAATATCAGTTGGCAATTGGAAAATCTGCGCTTAGAAAAACGTAAGCTTGAACTCAATGAGTCAGTGAGCGATGAATACCTTAAAACCTATACTCAAACTAAACTGGAATTAAATAGCCAGTTAGCGGAAGCAGAAGTAAAGCTTGAGCATCTTAGAACACAGCTCAATGTTGAAAGCTTGTTGGTGGAAGATATGACAGGAGAGCAGGTTGAAATTTCGCTCAGTCATATCTTGGATTATTGGTACCCAAATAATATGTCTTATCTTGAAAAGGTTGGGCATTGGGGCAAACAAGTTTGGAAGTTCTTATCAGAGAACCCACGAGACTCAAACTCTGAAGGTGGGGTGTTTCCTGCCATTTTCGGCACTGTGCTGCTAGTTATTCTCATGTCGATCGTAGTGATGCCACTTGGTGTAGTTGCTGCGATATATCTTCATGAATATGCAAGAAACAACGCATTAACACGTTTGATTCGTATTGCCGTGATTAACTTAGCGGGTGTGCCGTCGATTGTGTATGGCGTATTCGGCTTAGGATTCTTTGTGTATACCATCGGTGGCTCAATCGATTCTTTGTTTTACGCAGAGCGATTACCCGCTCCGACATTTGGTACACCGGGCCTATTATGGTCTGCTCTGACCTTAGCGGTATTAACATTACCCGTTGTTATTGTAACTACGGAAGAGGGCTTAACGCGTATTCCTAGTTCGGTGAGGCACGGTTCATTAGCGCTTGGGGCTACTCAATTTGAGACGCTTTGGCGCATTGTTTTACCGATGGCAAGCCCTGCGATTATCACCGGTTTGATATTGGCAATCGCGAGAGCTGCGGGGGAAGTTGCCCCACTTATGCTGGTGGGTGTCGTGAAATTAGCATCAAGTTTGCCAGTGGATGGTCAGTTTCCATATCTACATTTAGAAAGAAAGTTCATGCATTTAGGCTTTCATATCTATGATGTTGGTTTTCAAACTTCTAATATCGAAGCAGCACGACCTTTAGTGTATGCGACTTCATTTTTACTGGTTACGGTGATTGTTGGCTTGAACTTAACCGCTATCAATATCCGTAATAACTTGCGTGAAAAATACCGAACCTTAGGACAAGATTAGATGTTCTCGATTAATGAAACCTTGGGTTACCAAGCACCACTTGATGTACACAACCTGAAGGATGAGCAAATTGCTATCTCGATTGAAGGGCTGAACCTTTATTATAAAGAGAGCCAAGCACTCGATGATATTTCAATGCAGATCCCTAAGGGGCAGGTGACCGCGTTTATCGGCCCATCAGGGTGTGGTAAGTCGACTCTTCTGCGCTGCATTAATCGCATGAACGATCTTGTTGAAGGCTGTAAGGTTTCCGGGAAAGTGAAGCTTCATGGCAAGAACGTGTATCACCCTAAAGTGGATGTTGCGACCTTAAGACGCCGTGTCGGCATGGTATTTCAGCGACCGAACCCTTTTCCTAAATCTATCTATGAGAATGTGGTTTATGGTTTGAGGCTACAAGGCGTGAGCAACAGTCGAGATCTGGATGATGCGGTTGAGCGCTCTCTGCGTGCAGCTGCGTTATGGGATGAAGTGAAAGACCGTTTGCATGAGAACGCCTTTGGTTTATCGGGTGGTCAACAGCAGCGTTTGGTTATCGCTCGTGCGGTTGCTATCGAACCTGAAGTGCTTTTATTAGATGAGCCGACCTCGGCACTCGATCCGATTTCTACTTTGACGATTGAAGAGTTGATCAATGAACTGAAGACCCAATACACCGTTGTGATTGTTACTCATAACATGCAGCAGGCAGCTCGCGTGAGTGACCACACCGCTTTTATCCATATGGGTAAGTTGATCGAGTACTCAGATACTGATTCTATTTTTACGTCTCCATTGAAAAATCAAACGGAAGACTACATTACTGGTAGATATGGCTAACCTCTACAGAGGCGTCATCTAGAGCTAAGTCACTCTACAAAAACGGCTTTATTCATTTCTTTTAAGGAGCTGACATGCATTTTGGTCGCCACATCTCAGGACAGTTTAATGTCGAATTGGAATCTATCCGTACACACGTATTAACCATGGGTGGATTGGTAGAGCAGCAGTTGTCCTTTGCGATGCAAGCTCTGCATAAAGATGACGCGGAACTGGCCAAGAAAGTGATTCGTGATGACCACAAAGTGAATGCGATGGAAGTTTCAATCGATGAAGCATGTACTCGTATTATTGCGAAGCGTCAGCCGACCGCAAAAGATCTGCGTTTGATTATGGCGATCATCAAAACCATTACCGACTTAGAACGTATTGGCGATGTTGCCTCTAAAATTGCTCAAGGCGCAATCGAGATCCCTTCGACCAAAGAGCAAAAATTTCATGTCTCATTAGAGCCTCTTTGTCGTCAGGCAATCACCATGCTTCACCAAGTATTAGATGCGTTTGCTCGTATGGATGTCGATGCTGCGGCAGAAGTTCACAAACTTGATGATAAGTTGGATGCGGAATACGAGGCAGTCATTCGTCAGTTAATGACGTATATGATGGAAGATCCTAAGAACATCCCAAATATTTTACAGGTGATGTGGTCAGCTCGTGCGATTGAGCGAGTGGGAGACCGTTGCCAAAATATCTGCGAATACATTATTTACTTTGTGAAGGGTAAAGATGTACGTCACCTAGGCGATCAAAGCCTTGATGACGCACTGAAGTAGGTAGAGCCTTTAAAAGCTAATAATGGCACCAAGATTGAAATTGACCGTCGTGTCGTAAGGCACAAAGGTTTTATTGTGATCAAAGATATTCATATCAACACCTGCACGTAGTCCAAGCATTGGTGTCGCTTGGTACACGTAGGCACCGCCTATGCTTAAACCATGTGTTGTCTTCTCTTCAACTTCGCCTGAGCGCGTTTTTGTACCGTCATAGCTTGCCACACCAATTTCAGCCTGAAAGCCTTGGTTTTGGTTTCTTCCAAACATGTTCTGGATACCAACGCGATACGCATCAACCGTTTCATCATATCGATCGCTGTCATACCAAATATGAGAGTAGCTTAGGTAAACGGCACCTAAACTGGCCACATCAGTAATACCCGCCTGAACTCCAAAGCCATGATAAGAGCCAATCTTTAGTTCTGGGGATAAATGAAGAGCACTTGCTGAAACGGAAGTGGAGAGGACAGAAAGTAAAAGCAGGGAAGTTTTTATCTTCATAAAAATACCTAAAGCAATTAGCCGTCCGTGGCTGCAATGAATTTTGATTTGAGAATTGTTCAAAAGTGAGTCAACTTTGATGAGGTGTTAAAACCCAGCAATTGACTGATTGTAAAAAGCCAGCTTAGACGCTGGCTTTTTCAATCTATTAGAAGCGGTAACCGACAGTCCATGAGAATGTTTCGTAATCTACGTCATCGTAGCTCGCGAATTCAAAGCGCATGTCAGTGTATAGGTGTGGTCCGAATTCAGCACGACCACCTAGGCCAACAACGAAGCTGGTATCGTTGTATGATTCAGTCCACTTCTTGTCTAGGATGCTAATTGAATTATCTTCACTTTGACGAGCTAGGCCCAGAACACCATAAGGTTTCAAAGAGAAGCCATCTAATTCAAATTTATAACCGATATCAGCATCAACTTGGAATTTGTAACCATCGATCTCGGCTTTTATACCTTCAACGTTTTCGTCGTCACTATTCGTTGCGTAAGAAACATTGATACCTACGATACGGTTAAATTCATAACCATATTCAAGTTTGATACCGTTACCCCAATCAACTGTGTCATCGGTTAGCCAGTCGTCTACCTGAGTTTGGTTGTAACCAATACCCACACGGTGTTGGCTGTCAAAGTTGTTTGCAAGAACTGGAACAGAAAGTAGTGAAGCTGAAATTAGGGTAGTAAGTGCAATTTTCATATTAGTCTCTATTTAGGGTTAACTTAACTGCACGATCCTTCGTAGTTCAGTATCCGTTTTGATAGGGCTAATATTAAACAGTGTTTTATTTTTCGGCTAAGTAGATATTGGTATCTCTATAATAAGCATTACTTATTAACCTGAGTTGATAGTGCTTTTTGTATTAACTCAAATAGCCAATTGGTAATAGGGGAGTTTCTGTTTTTAATATGTAAATGGCAGTAAACAGGAGTTTTGGGAGGCTCGCCATCTATCACAACATCGATTCCGCGTAGGGTTGGGTAATTATCAACGAGGAAAAGATTCGAGTGTGGCATGTACATATCTGTGTGTTGAATGACATCAATGACCGCCATAATTAGCTCACTACGGAAACCAACATTATGTTCAACGGAGAGATCAGTTAGGATATCCGATGCCAAACTATGGTTGTCGTTCCAACCGGGTGTGACTAATGAAGCGATATCGTAGCCTGCCACATCGTAAGGTGTAACGATTTCTTGCTTTAAAGGGTGGTCTTTTCTTACAAAAATACGCCCTGTTAGTTCAATTAACTTTTTCGTATAAACTTCTTTACTCGTTTTACTGCCAAGGTAACTGATCCCCATCAACACCTCACCTTTCTGAATGTCAGAAACTGAAGCATTGGTCCAAGAGACTAATTCTAGATTCGCATTCGGTGCTTGCTCTCTTATCATTTTAAATAAAGAACCAGATAAACAAGATAGCACGATAGGTGATAGCGCTATTTTGAGTGTGTAATCGATCTCTTTTGGATCAAAAGTGTTTGATGTATTGATCGCGACAGATAGACCGTCCATGAACGGCTTTATTTCATTGGTGAGTTGTTCTGAGAAAGCGGTAGGCTGCAAACCGCCATGAACTTTAACGAAAAGGTCATCGTTGAAGTGGTGTCTTAGCTTTTGCAGGGCTTGGCTAACCGCTGGCTGAGAAACGAATAAACGCTCCGCAGCCTTTCTGGTGTTTTGTTCTTGATAAACAATCAGAAATGTTCGTAACAGGTTTAAATCAAGAGAGCTGAATAAGTCTTTAGCCATATCTATCCATGAAAATTTTCTGCGCTATTAAATCTAATATACGTCAGTCAGTTAGATTAGTCAGCGAGGTTCTCTGGATTTGTGTTAGCGACTATTGCCCTAAGCGATGAGAGCGGCTCTCACACTGGATATCTTGCTAGCATCAGTTACTGGTATCTGATAATCATCAATATCATCACTGCCCATTTGAGCGCTTGAGTTGCTTTCCATTAGACTCGGTCTTGTCGATTTACCTGAAAGGTGAAGTGCAGGTACTTGGGTGGTACTTTGAATCATCTTAGCATTCGTTGCATTGACGCCAGCGCCAGCCATGATATCGATTCTGCCATCGGCTTGTTTGACCATATCTGCGAGCACATTGATGCCTTGCTCAGCATTAACAGCGAGCCCTGATGTCAGGATTCTTTCACATCCAAGTGTGATGACCTGTTCTAATGCTGTTTGGTAATCAGAGCTTTGATCAATGGCTCTATGGAACGTAATTCCAAGCTTCAATGAGTGCGCTTTGTCAGCCAGTTGCTGCATTTTTGGCATATCAATACTTCCGTTCGACGCTAACACACCAAGTACGACTCCATCCAACCCAGAACTTGCACAAGCTTCAATATCTTCAAGCATACAGAGCATATCGTCATCATCGAAAATGAAGTCGCCTTGTCTTGGTCGTATCATCGCGTAGACAGGAACGGACGAAATTTTTGCCGCTTGCTTCATCATTCCGAAGCTTGGAGTTAACCCGCCAAGTGCCAATGAAGAGCAAAGCTCAATTCGATTCGCGCCACCAGATAGTGCGTTATGTAGAGATTCTAAGTTATCGATACAGACTTCAATTTCGGTGTTCATCATATTTATCCGTTCAAAAGATACTGATGAAATCATAGCAATCTAGATACGGATATGAATAGGTGGTCGCAGAGGAAAATAGGGGTAAAGTTTGTTTTTGTAATTACCTCTATTAAATGTTGCAGAGGGAGCTTTGGGGAAATGAAAGGCCGTCGAATAGATATGAAAAAAGCCCGAAGCGTTAACTTCGGGCTTTTAATAGGACTTTACTTCTTAACTGATTGGCGGTGCGCTTTGCGCTATTAGCTTATGCTTTATTTCTCTTTATAGAGAGTCTTCCAACCATTAACCTGAGTTGAGTTCAGGCTTAAGAGGTAATTACTTGCTTAGGTCGTCAGCGTGCTCAGATAGGAACGCAGCAACACCTGTTGGTGATGCGTCCATACCTGCTTTGCCTTCTTCCCATTGTGCAGGACAAACTTCACCGTTCTTCTCGTGGAAGTTTAGTGCGTCTACCATGCGTAGCATTTCGTCGATGTTACGACCTAGTGGAAGATCGTTAACTACTTGGTGACGTACAAGGCCGTCAGCGTCGATTAGGAAAGAACCACGGAAAGCAACGCCTGCTTCTGGGTGCTCAACATCGTATGCTTTGCAGATCTCGTGCTTAACGTCAGCAATTAGAGGGTACTTAACTTGACCGATACCGCCATCAGCGATAGCAGTGTTACGCCATGCGTTGTGAGAGAATTGAGAATCGATTGAAACACCGATTACTTCAACGCCTTTAGCTTGGAAATCTTCTAGACGGTTGTCGAAAGCGATTAGCTCTGAAGGACAAACGAAAGTGAAGTCTAGTGGGTAGAAGAAAACTACAGCTTTCTTACCTTTAGTGAATTCTGCGAAGTTGAAGTTATCAACGATCTCACCGTTACCTAGAACAGCTGCTGCAGTAAAGTCAGGGGCTTGACGACCTACTAGTACCATTTGGAATCTCCTAAAAAATTAGTTGGCCCAACACATCTTTGTTTGGGCTCCGTTTCTACGGGACAAACTATAGTACAATCGGTACTATAGAAAAAAGCGAATTAAATAGATTAAGTTAATCGAAAAAAGCGATGAGCTTAATCTTTGCCCAGTCCTTAGGTCTACTGACCTTTACGTAACTTATCCTACTCATATTACAAAGTAATTTCATGAATAAATGGCCAAGTCTAAAGCAGCTTCATTATCTTGTTACCCTTCACGAAACCCGTCACTTTAGCGACGCTGCGGATCGCTGTTTCGTCAGTCAATCTACGCTAAGCAAAGGCATTCAAAACCTCGAAGAGCTGATTGGTTGTCCTCTTTATGAGAAGAAAGATAAAAAGAGCCCATTGGTTTTCACTCAAGCGGGTGAGCTGGTGGTTAAGCACGGTCGAGAGCTATTGGCGAAAGGGCAAGATCTTGTCGAACTTGGAAATCTATGTAATGGAGACGCGATGCAAGGGCAGCTAAGAGTCGGGTGTATCCCTACCATTGCGCCATTCCTTCTGTGTGATTTGGTTCAAGAAGCCAATCATCGTTTTCCTCAGTTGAACTTACTGTTACGTGAAGACACGACGACTAACTTATTGGCTGCATTACGTCATGGTGAGTTAGATGTGTTGATTCTGGCTCTGCCTGTCGATATCGACAACATGGAGAGTAAAGTTGTTGGACAAGACCCGTTCAGAATGGTGATCAGTCGTAATCAAGCCGATGGCATTCGTGTTCCGATTAAATACGATGACTTGCCAGATGAGTCTGTATTTTTGCTGGAGAACGAGCACTGCTTAACCGAGCACGCGGTATCAGCTTGTAAGTTAACCGACAAAGAGAAGATAAATCCGTTCACAGCCACAAGCCTCCACACATTGGTGCAAATGGTAGCAAATGGTTTAGGAACCACCTTTATTCCGCAGATGGCCATCGATCATGGTTTATTGGAAAACCAAAACCTAGTGGTGATTGATCCTCCAGGCCAACAGGCATACCGAGATATTGGTCTTGTGTGGCGACCAAGTTCATCTCGTCTAGAGACATTCCATCAGTTAGCGGATGTGGTGTCTGAGTTGTTGTAAGAGTGGCTATCTATAAATATTCATTTTTTTATTAATTATTATTTTTAAATTGTTTTTATTTGGTACATTCCTTTGTAAATGAAAATCTTTCTAGTAACTGTGTTGAGCGTCCTATTTGAAGTTCTGCACCACAATAAGATTCACTATGTTGAGTTTTCAAAGTATCAAGATCTGAGTAGTATGTAAAACAAGGATAAAGGGTTACGATAATTGCTAGTATAAAAAAAAACATAGATATCTTGTCTGAAAAACCTTCGCTTATACTCCCCCCCAAAAAATTGTAATAGAAAAAATAAGGTGAAAGAAATGCAGAGCAGTAAACTGTAATTGAGAATGAAGCTGTTGACAAAAAATACACATCTTCATTATCTTCCATGATGTTGGGCCAGAAATAAATTGCGTAACACATACATAGAGTAAAAAACAAAAACATAATATTCATCTTTATTGTACTTTTATTTTCTTTTTCCATTTCTTATTCTCGGTTTGTATTTATGATAAAAAGAACATAGCCCTATACAGTAAGGGCCATGTTATTTATTAATCTAAAGTAACTTTATTTTATAACCTTAGTTTAGGTCAGCACTTGATGACTGTTCACTTGGATTACTTGCCCCATCGGTGCTTCCGCTGCTTGCTCATCGTTCTTTGGATAATATAAGTTACTGTAATCGTCTCTGCGCTATTTTCGTAGTATTAACAAGTCAAATTCATCACGCCACGAAACCTTCACCAGGTAGCGGATTTGGTCTCTAAGTTGCTATCAGAAAAGGTCTTAGTTATAGATGTATTCATCCTACCTTGTATAAAGGCAACGTAAGGTTCGTACTTAACTATTTTTTGTAAACTGGTGGTATTTTAATACGGCATATAAACATTTTAATGCAATAAAGCTAAGCATTATGTTTAAAGGCTCCATTGGCATATCATAAAAAAATCCAATTCCAATGTCCAGCAGTGGGGTTAGCGCTAAAATAATTGCATAGAATCGATTGATGGAACTATTTACATAATAAGATGATAATAATATAACTATAGTTTTTACTAATTCGGTAGCTAAAGGAATTAAAGAATCTCCCCCTGATATTATTAGGCTCATACCTATGAAAAATAACATAAATAAACTATAAAATTTTAATAATCTACTAGATAACCTGATTGTTTTTATTGAATCCATTCTTTTTACTATAGGTTTATATAACCTATAATATTTGATGATATTTTTATTCATTACACATTTCTTCAGTGATGGCGAATTTTTCAAATATGCCACGCGAGCTTTTTAATTCTAGTTCTGGGCCGCAGTATATATGAGTTGGGCTGTTTATTTTATAATCTTCCATTTTAAAGTAATATAGAAGAGAAAGAATGAACGATATAGAAAGTAAAACATATGAAGTTTTATTTTTCATTCTAATATGATCTTTCTTTGTTTTAAATATTAATTTTAATTGAACTATACTTATGAAAAAAGCCCAAAAGAAAGCAGGAGTAAGTAGTATTGATAAGAGATATATTTTATCGGTTCTATAAGAGCCGAGTGGGAAGTATAATATAGGGTAAGAACTGATTAATAATATAATCGTAAACCTAATAGCTTGTTTGTGCTTGCGTAGTTTCATATCTTTTCCTGTGTTCATTCTGCTGCAGCACTGTTTAAGTGCTAGTAAGTGATTTAAATTTTCATTTTTTAATTTTATTTAACCTAATTTTTATCGGAAGTTATGACCTGCTGTAAATATTATTCAACCTCGATAATTTATTCGATAGATAAACCTGAATTTTCTAGTTGTATGGATTTCTAGGTCTTGTGAAATAGTACTTTACGAGTTTATATGACATATAAGTTATGAATGCGATGATACTATAAGTGATAGTAAAACCAAATACAGATTTAAATATATAGAATAGGCTGCTATTTTTACTTCCGAGTATGATTTTTTTGCCATCTTTAATAGTTAAAATATTATATTTCTCATTTTTAATTAATTCAAAATCAAATCCATGAATTGATAAGTTGCTATCTATCTCTAGTTTATAATAATAAGTTTTAGACCCTTTAGTATGAACTTGAACATGATCAAGGCTTACGACTCTGGCTTGCTTTTCTATACCGGACACCCAAAATTGGTAGGTATCTACTGCAAGTCCATAAACTAAAAAAGATAGGAAACTATAGCTAAAGATAACAAGAGAAAACTTAAAAAATGGAAATGATTTATTCATAAACCGTTACCACATTTTTCTTTTGAAAGCGCAAACTTTTCTAAAAGCCCCACAGAACTTCTCAGTTTCATTTTCATTATTGAGCCACAATATATGTGGCTAGTGCTACTTTCCTTGTAATCTTCAACTTTTAAGTAATAAAAAGTAGATAGTGATATAGCGATAATAAAATAAGTACCGAGACGATGATTTTCAGATTGATGCTTATCGTCTCTATTTTTTATTATTAGTACTAGCTGTACGATAGTGTATGTTAATAAAAAAAATGCAATGAATGAACTAATTACAGTAACAAAGTAAATTCTATCTGAATCATACTCTCCAGAAGGGAAGTATATGAATGGGTAACTGCATACAGTGATGATTACTAGGCATATTATTGAATATTTATAGTTTGATACTTTCATTTGTACTCTCAAGAACCGTAACTTTTTGGGCGCCTCATAATGAGATGCCAGTATATTCTCCGAAACATTAAGTGGACCAAATGAATGGTCGTCAATTGCTTTTATATAAGTTTCCAACACTCCGGAAGAAGTAGCTACATTCTCTACTGTGAATGTAACAACAGTGATACAAGCAATGACAGGAGCTGAATTCGTTATAACCTCTGCATCAAGCCTATTGATAAATATGATTTTTTCACTTTATTACGGAGGTGGTTGTATATGGCGGGTAATATAAACTTCATCAATATATTATTCAACTAGTTTTATATTTAATATGGTGTGCGGATTGGTTGTTTATTGTAATGAGTTACGGGGTAAGCGGCAGTGCATTTCTATCGATTAAAGTTACCTAATATTGAGCCTCATAGTTTTATGAGGCTCTTTCTACTTTATCTATAGCGTTAGATTTTGAAAAAGCTCAGTAAGTCTTTTTGTTTCACTGCTAATGAAGACAGCTCTTCACTCGCTTGCTTGCTTTGTTCGATTCCTGAAACATTTTGGTGAACGATATCAAAGGTCAAAGAAACATTTTGTGAAATATCCTGTGTTACTCCTGATTGCTCTTCAGATGCTGTTGCTACTTGTGTATTCATATCTGAAATCAGGCCAACAGACTCCGTTATTGATGCGAATGCCGTTCTAAGCTGTTCGCTGTAATGACGCGACTCGACGGCTAACGACAGGTTAGATTGCATGAACTGGTTGGCATCTTTTGCTTGTGCTTGAAGTCGAGAGATTATCTCTTGAATATCGACAGTTGATTGTTGCGTTTTAGCGGCCAGAGAACGAACTTCATCAGCAACGACAGCAAAACCACGCCCTTGCTCACCAGCTCGTGCGGCCTCAATGGCTGCGTTGAGTGCTAGCAAGTTCGTTTGTTCAGAGATGGAGTTGATCACTTCAATAACAGTACCGATCTCTACCGAGTACTCTTGCAGTTGATTGACGATATTTGATGTCTCTTCGATTGAGTCTTCAACCTTGCGAGATATATCATCTGAGGCATCGAGTGAAACGCCGCCCTTTTTAACATTGGAAGTTGCACCAGTTGCCGCGTTCTCAGCACTAGCTGCATTATGGCTAACCTCATTCGCAGTACTAGAAAGCTCATTGATGGCCGTTGCTATTTGCTCCATTTGGCTCAGTTCTTGTTGAGCGTTCCCTTCTGTTTGACTCATCACGGCCGTTAACTCGACTGAAGCCGCTGAAACATTGTCTGAAATTTGGTGGAAGCCATCGATGATACGACGTAGTTCTTGACGCATCTCTAAAATGTTTGCGTATATACCCGTTTCTTTGCCTGTTATTGGAATCTGTTTTGAAAGGTCACCGGAAGCGACTTCCTCTACAATTGCTTGAATGTCGCTAGGCTCTCCCCCTACGACTTTCCAGACGCTACGATAAATCGAGATGGCAATGCCAAGGGCAATCGCGATAACAATAATTGAAAGCACACCTAAGATAAATTGAGCGTTTGAAAATCGTTCAACCATGCTTGGTCCGACAGAGTCTTGTTTTGACTTGGTAGAGAGCTTTATTTCTTCAATTGTTTTCGCCGCATTGCTACCAGCAATATCAAGGGTTCCAGAAACGATGTTGTTTCGTTCCTTTATCGTGTTAACAACTTCTGAAAAAGTGACTCGGTAGGTTTTAAAGGCATTATTAAAATCAGCTAAGTAACGAATTTGCTCGGCTGACATCAATTGAGATTCTATGGTTTCTACGAGAAATGTGGCGGATGCAAACTCTTTTTGAGCTCGTTGAGCATCTTCTATTTTGTTGCTAGTCAAAAATTTAGAAGCATACAATCGTGATAACAACACATGTTGTTGAAGTTGCCCTGAACTGACAGCAACTTCTAAATCTTCTTCAGCAGAAGCTTGCATCATCAAGTTAGTCACTGCTTGTCGCATCTTAAGACCTGATGGATCCAAGTTTTCTTTAACTAAGTTGTTCCTAGTATTGACCAGTTGTACAACCTGGTTAAAGCCTTGGCTGTATTGTTTAAGCTGCTTCTCTATCGCTAAAAACTCATTTTTATGTAGGTCGTCGATATGAGCGTCCAATACTTCGTCAATCAATTGAATTGATGTTGTGATGCGCTTATTGAGCTCCGAAGCATGCGATGCAACAGGGTTCTTTATATATTTTAATGCAGATAAACGAGCTTCCAATATGTTGGCTTGGATTCGGCCAGTGGATACACTGGTTAATGCAAGAGAACGATAGGTATTAAACCCATGACTAGATTGATAAAAGCGCAATGAAGCAACGACTGAAATAACCAAAATTAGCGCAAGAATCACGCCAAAACCCAAGGACAGCAATTTCTTTAAACTCATAAGTATCATTCCCAGAAAGGCAGTTTGTTTTTATTGTTAACAAATTTTTACATTATCCAAACGATAGATATATCAATAAATCTAATTAGAGTCTTACATTCTCATATGTAAGAACAATAAGTGAGGTCGGTTTATTGAGAGGCCTGAACTTTGGAACTGGTCTCTAAGAAGAAATGAGGGCTGTAGTGAGTTTCATAGTGAATATGTGATAGTTGGACATGTAAAGAGCCTTGGGTTGAAAGGCTCTAGGGGGGATAGTGGATAGCACAACGCTGGTTAACTTTCGACTTCTTCTGGCTCGACTTCTTCCTGTAGCTCTAATAAGTTAATCGCTATCGTGACAAAGTCGCTGTCTGTGATAATGCCTATTAGTTCGTGGTTTTCTACGACAGGTAAACAGCCCACTTTGTGTTTCTGCATATAGATAGCTGACTCTTTTAAACCCGCACGCGGCTCTACTGACATAACACTTTTGTGCATGATGTCGTTGAGGGGAGTAGCAAGAGTAAAAGATTGAGCTTGTGGGATGTTTTGTAGGCTGGATTCTTGAGCGGCTAGAACGTCTCGCTGTGTGACGACGCCAAGTAGTTGCCTGTCGGAATCAACGACCGGAATATGGCGGATATCAAGCGCTTCCATCATGTGCTTAGCATCGGCCAGTGAGTGTGAGCGCAATAGGGTATGAGGGTTGCGAGTCATCATATCTTCAACCTTGATCATACGAACCTCCTTCTTTTTTATTTGTTGCTATTACTATAGTTTTTTATCCAAAAAATAACTGAGATCTGACGCATTCTTGGGTGAGTTTTATGCAACTAATTCTTTATTTTGAGGTGGTGAATCAGTAGCATTATTTTACGCCTCTTTACAATAATCCAGTGCTGTAAACCTTGCTATTGCGGCTCGTGTGCCTATACTAGCCCACTGCGAAATTTTTAGTCGTGTTTGTGATGTGTTTCTGGTAACGATTGACTTACCGTAACGATTGATTTGCAACCATGATTTATTATTCGTCAACAGCACAAATCTCATCAACTAAGACAAGACTACAAACATGCAAGTTTCAGATTTTCACTTTGACCTACCAGATGAACTCATTGCTCGCTACCCTCAAGAGGAGCGCACAGCAAGCCGCCTGCTTAAATTGGATGGCAACAGCGGTAACCTAGCTGATGGTTCGTTTAAAGACGTTTTAGACTTGGTTGAGCCCGGCGATCTTGTTGTTTTTAATAACACTCGCGTGATTCCTGCTCGTGTATTCGGTCGCAAGGCATCAGGCGGTAAGCTTGAAGTGCTAGTGGAGCGTATGCTCGATGAGAAAAGCATTCTTGCGCATGTTCGTTGTTCTAAATCACCTAAGCCGGGCACGAAGTTGTTCCTTGGTGAGAACGATGAGTATGAAGCTGAAATGGTGGCGCGTCACGATGCGTTGTTTGAAATCCATTTCACTTCCGATCAAAGCGTTCTAGAGATTCTTAACAGTGTTGGTCACATGCCACTGCCTCCTTACATCGATCGTCCTGATGAAGATGCAGATAAAGAGCGCTACCAGACTGTCTATAATGAAAAGCCGGGTGCGGTTGCAGCGCCAACAGCAGGCCTTCACTTTGATGACAAGCTAATGGCTGGCATGAAAGAAAAAGGTGTCGAGTTTGCTTACGTGACGCTTCACGTTGGTGCTGGCACGTTCCAGCCGGTAAAAGTAGATAATATTAACGATCACCACATGCACGCAGAGTACGTTGAAGTACCGCAAGAAGTGGTTGATGCCGTTGCAGCAGCAAAAGCTCGCGGCGGACGTATTATCGCTGTCGGTACAACCTCTGTGCGTTCACTAGAAAGTGCGGCTCAAGATGCATTGAGAAATGGCACTGAGTTAGTTCCTTTCTTTGGTGACACAGAAATCTTTATCTTCCCTGGTTATGAATACCAGTTGGTGGATTGCTTGATTACCAATTTCCACTTACCAGAATCAACATTGATCATGTTGGTGAGTGCATTTGCTGGTTATGACAATGTGATGGGCGCATACGATCACGCAGTGAAGAGCGAATACCGTTTCTTCAGCTACGGTGATGCGATGTTCATCAATAAGAAAACGAGCTAATTTTAGCTGGTTATAAACGATATAAGCAGAATTTACGGGTGCTAGCAGTAAGCTAGGAGTCGGGCAGGGTGTCTGTCTAATCTCTCGCAAGGAATACGCGACCGCTCCTCATAGAACTCGCTAGATTGAACTTATGTTTAGCTTAAGGTTCTGAATTATCAGTCAGATTGTTTCTCTGGCATATTGGAGGCTTCGTGAAATTAAAATACGAACTTAAAAAAACAAACAGCGGCGCACGTCGTGGTCAACTTCAGTTTGAACGTGGTAGCGTTGAAACACCAGCATTCATGCCTGTAGGTACTTACGGTACGGTTAAAGGTATGACTCCTGAAGAAGTGAAAGACACAGGTGCTGAAATCTTGCTAGGTAATACGTTCCACCTATGGTTACGCCCTGGTCAAGAAATCATGAAACTGCACGGTGACTTGCACGATTTCATGAACTGGAAAGGACCTATCCTGACTGATTCAGGCGGTTTCCAAGTATTCAGTTTAGGTGCGACGCGTAAAATCACTGAAGAGGGTGTTCACTTCCGTAACCCTGTAAACGGTGACAAGATCTTTATGGACGCTGAAAAGTCGATGGAAATCCAAAAAGATCTAGGCTCAGACATCGTAATGATCTTTGACGAATGTACGCCTTACCCTGCGACGCATAAAGAAGCTAAAGACTCAATGGAGATGTCTCTTCGTTGGGCTCAGCGTTCACGCAATCACTTTGACAAGCAAGAAAACCCGAACTCACTATTCGGCATCGTTCAAGGTGGCGTATACGAAGACCTTCGTGACGTATCCGTTAAAGGCCTAACAGAAATTGGTTTTGACGGTTACGCTGTTGGCGGCCTAGCAGTAGGCGAACCAAAAGAAGACATGCACCGTATTCTTGAGCACACATGTCCTCAACTGCCGGAAGATAAGCCACGTTACCTAATGGGCGTAGGCAAACCTGAAGACTTAGTTGAAGGTGTTCGTCGCGGTATCGACATGTTTGACTGTGTAATGCCAACGCGAAATGCACGTAATGGCCACCTGTTTGTCACTGAAGGTGTGATCAAGATCCGTAATGCGAAGCATAAAACGGATACAACACCACTAGATTCAGATTGTGACTGTTACACTTGTAAGAACTACAGCAAGTCGTACTTGCATCATTTGGATCGTTGTAACGAAATCCTAGGTGCTCGACTGAACACGATTCATAACCTGCGTTTCTACCAACGAATTATGTCAGACATTCGTCAATCTATTGATGAAGACCGTTTTGAAGAGTTCGTTGCTGAGTTCTACGCAAGAATGGGGCGTGAAGTGCCACCGTTAGGTAAAGAATCTTAGTATTTCTTTTTTTGCGAGCCCCATCTCTCTTCCGAGAGTTGGGGCTTGAAAATAAAGGGATACAACCCAATTAGACAAACAATTACCAAAATATAATAGAGGATGTTTTTAATGTTTATTTCTCAAGCTCACGCAGCAGTAGAAGGTGCACCAGCAGGCGGCGGTTTCGAAATGCTTATCATGCTAGGTATGTTCGCTGTGATCTTCTACTTCATGATCTACCGTCCACAAGCTAAGCGCGTAAAAGAGCATAAGAGCCTTATGTCTTCTATGGGCAAAGGCGATGAAGTTCTAACAAGCGGCGGTCTAATCGGTAAGATTACTAAGATTGCAGAAGACAGCGACTACGTTGCTATCGAACTGAACGCAAACAACGAAGTCGTTATCAAGAAAGACTTCGTTACAGCAGTGCTACCAAAAGGTACTCTGAAATCACTATAAACAGCTAGAGGATCCTCGCTGTGCTAAACCGTTATCCGTTATGGAAGTATTTGATGGTGGTGTTTGCCATCGCTATCGCCGCGTTGTACGCACTTCCGAATATATACGGTGAAGATCCGGCAGTTCAAGTTACAGGGGCGCGTGGCGCCTCTGTAGATCTGTCTACGCTGGATGCTGTCACCAATGCTCTGGAAGCAGAGAACCTTTCTACTAAATCCGTTGCTCTAGAAAACGGTTCCATTCTTGTTCGCTTTAACGATACAGATACGCAAATTAGTGCCCGTGATATCATCACAGAAGCACTAGGTGATGATGTTATCGTTGCTTTAAACCTTGCGGCTTCAACTCCTGATTGGCTTGAATCTATTGGTGCTGCACCAATGAAACTGGGTCTTGATCTACGTGGTGGTGTTCACTTCTTAATGGAAGTGGATATGGATGCTGCGATGCAAAAGCTAGTTGGCCAACAAGAAGAAGCCTTCCGTAGTGAACTTCGTGAAGAAAAAATTCGTTACCGTGCTATTCGCCCATCGGGTAAAGATGCAGTTGAAGTGATTCTACGTAACGAAGAGCAGCTTGCTGAAGCGAAATCGCTACTGCAATCTAAGCACCAAGATATGACGTTCGTAGATTCAGAATCTAATGGTCGTTTCTCTTTGGTTGCTCGTTTTACAGATGCTCGTCTTCAAGAAATCCGTAACTACGCAGTAGAGCAAAACATTACCATTCTACGTAACCGTGTTAACGAACTTGGTGTTGCTGAGCCTTTGGTTCAACGTCAAGGTGCTAGCCGTATCGTAGTGGAATTGCCTGGTGTTCAAGACACGGCGCGCGCTAAAGAAATTCTTGGTGCAACGGCGACACTTGAGTTCCGTGAAGTTGATAGTAGTGCTGACTTAGCCGCTGCCGCTTCTGGTCGTGCCCCTGCGGGTAGCGAAATCAAGCAAGACCGTGATGGTCGCCCTGTGGTACTTAAGAAGCGCGTTATTCTAGGCGGTTCAAGTATTACTGATGCAAGCTCAAGTGTTGATGAATATGGTCGTCCACAAGTTAACATCTCGCTAGATAGCGAAGGTGGTAGCAAGATGTCTACATTCTCTCGTCAGAATATCGGTAAGCTTATGGCTACGGTATTTGCAGAGTACAAAGACAGTGGTCGTAAAACACCTGAAGGTCGAGTGATCTTAAGTAAGCACGAAGAAGTGATTAACCAAGCGACGATTCAATCTGCGTTAGGTCGTAACTTCCGTATTACGGGTATTGACTCAACGGCTGAAGCTCATAACTTGGCACTTTTACTACGTGCTGGTGCATTGATTGCACCTATCTCGATTGTAGAAGAACGTACGATTGGTCCATCTATGGGTCAACAAAACATCGATATGGGTATCATGGCGATGGTTTGGGGTATGGCTGCAGTAATGTTGTTTACACTGCTTTACTACCGTACTTTCGGTTTGATTGCGAACGTTGCTCTGATGGCTAACTTGGTGTTGATTATCGGTGTGATGTCGATGATCCCGGGGGCTACTATGACTCTGCCAGGTATTGCCGGTATCGTATTGACGGTTGGTATGGCGGTCGATGCCAACGTACTTATCTTTGAGCGTATACGTGAAGAACTTCGAGATGGACGCAGTCCACAACAAGCGATTCACCAAGGTTATGCGAACGCATTTAGCACCATCGCCGATGCCAATATCACCACACTACTAACAGCAATCATTCTATTTGCTGTAGGTACAGGTGCAATTAAAGGCTTCGCGGTAACGCTGTCTATCGGTATCTTAACTTCAATGTTTACAGCTATTGTCGGAACACGTTGTATCGTGAACCTGATGTATGGCGGCAAACGCGTTAAGAAACTGTCGATCTAAGGCTAGGAATTAATATGTTTCAGATTCTAAAAGCAGAAAAAATGATCGACTTTATGCGTTGGTCAAAGGTTGCCTTTTTATTCTCAATCTTGATGATTGGTACTGCCATCTTTACCTTAACAACGAAATCGTTGAATTGGGGTCTAGATTTTACCGGTGGTACTCTGATTGAAGTGGGTTTTGAGCAACCAGCAAACCTACCTGATATCCGTAGTGCACTAGAAGCGGAAGGTTTCGGTGATGCAACGGTACAGAACTTTGGTTCTGCACGTGAGGTCATGGTTCGTTTACGTCCACGTGACGGTGTTGCTGGCGAAACGCTTGGTAACCAGATCCTGTCTGCAATTAAAGATGGTACTGGTGAGCAAGTTGAGATGCGTCGTATCGAGTTCGTTGGCCCTAATGTGGGTGACGAGCTAACAGAAGCGGGTGGCCTTGCTATCCTTGTTTCTCTGATCTGTATCTTGATCTATGTGTCAGTGCGATTCGAATGGCGCTTGGCAGCAGGTGCGGTACTAGCACTGGCGCACGACGTTATCATCACACTGGGTGTGTTCTCTCTAATGCAAATTGAGGTGGATCTTACCATCGTAGCAGCCTTGCTAACGGTAGTCGGTTATTCCCTCAACGATACCATAGTCGTATTTGACCGTATTCGTGAGAACTTCCGTAAGATGCGTAAGGGTGAAGCACCTGAAGTACTGAACAGCTCAATCACACAAACATTGAGCCGTACATTGATTACTTCTGGTACAACGTTATTCGTAGTTATCGCGCTGTTCGCTCAGGGCGGTGCTATGATTCACGGCTTCGCGACTGCACTTCTATTGGGTATTACCGTTGGTACTTATTCTTCTATCTACGTTGCATCTGCACTCGCTATGAAGTTGGGTATTACGCGTGAACACCTAATGCCACCACAAGTGGATAAAGAAGGTGAAGAGTTTGACGAAATGCCTTAGGCCCCGGCTTAACAATTTTCGCTGAACCAAAAAAACCGCTAGGCAACTAGCGGTTTTTTTACGTCTGTATTCTGTCGATAAACTCAACGTAATGTATCGGTGAAGTGCGTTGTGCTCGTCGCAACTAACCGCCATCTTGCTCGTAGCTCGTATCGCAGATACAAAAAAGCCCCGCAATAGCGAGGCTTTGAAAATATTCGGCTCTTAATTAGAGAGCATTAACGTAAGGTCTGAATTACTTCAGCATACCTTCGTTAGAGTTCTCACGAACGTGCTTAAGAATAGACTTAACACCACGTGCGCTTGAAGCAACAACATTACCAGACGTCATGTAATCAGTACCGCCAGCAAAGTCAGTCATGATAGCGCCAGCTTCACGAGCGATTAGATCGCCAGCTGCTAGATCCCATGGCTTAAGGCCTAGTTCTAGGTAACCGTCAACACGGCCAGCCGCTAGGTAACATAGGTCAAGTGCTGGAGAGCCAGTACGACGGAAGTCCGCGCAATCAACGAATAGACCTGAGATGATCTTCATGAAAGATTCAGAGTGTTGTTTTTGCTTGAATGGGAAACCAGTCGCTAGAACAGTACCTTGAAGGTCTTTAAGTTGAGTAACACGCATACGAGCGTTGTTAAGTTGAGCGCCAGAGCCACGTTGAGCTGTGAATAGCTCGTTTAGCATTGGGTCATAAACACAAGCAACTTCTGTACGACCGTTCATACGAACAGCAATAGATACAGAGAAGTGAGGGAAACCTTTTACAAAGTTGTTGGTGCCATCTAGTGGGTCAACGATCCATTGTACGTCAGAATCTTTACCTTCAGTAAGGCCTGACTCTTCAGAAATAATGCTGTGCTCTGGGTAAGATGATTTGATTGTCTCAATAATCATGTACTCAGCTTCTTGAGCAATGTTAGTAACGTAATCGTTGTTACCTTTCAGAGACGATTCGATCTTATCAGTTGTTTCTAGAGATTTAGCAATATGGTTGCCAGCTTTACGCGCAGCGCGTATCGCAATGTTTAGCATTGGATGCATATGGTTTTTCCCACAAGATGTTAAAGAACAATTTAAAGCGGCGGCGAGTATACCAAAGTTTCCCCAAAAGGGAAGTGGTTATTTTTTGAACTCTTAGTTTCACATTCCGAGAAGGGTCTGACCATTTTACTTTGCTATGTGTTAATATCTCGCGATTATTTTTAAAGTGGTGTCATATAGCATGTTAGACAATGTAAAAGTCGTTCTGGTTGGTACGTCTCATTCGGGAAATATCGGATCAGCAGCTCGCGCAATGAAAGTGATGGGTTTGAGTCAATTAGTTCTTGTAGACCCTCAATGTGAAGTTGACGAGCAGACCTTAGCACTGGCTGCGGGTGCGGGTGACATCGCAGAAAACGCGACCATTGTGTCTACATTGGATGAAGCAGTAAAAGACTGTGGTTTGGTGGTCGGTTCAAGTGCACGTTCACGTACGCTTGAATGGCCAATGCTAGAGCCTCGTGAGTGCGGACAAAAGTTTGCCGTTGAAGGTCAAAAGCACCCAGTCGCATTAGTCTTCGGCCGTGAGCGTACTGGCTTGACTAACGATGAGCTTCAGAAGTGCCATTTCCATGTATGTATCCCAGCCAACCCTGAGTACAGCTCATTGAACCTAGCGATGGCCGTGCAAACGCTAAGCTATGAAGTTCGCGTGGCACACCTTGATATGGTTGCGAGCCAATATCAGCCACAGCAACAAGATGAGTACCCACGTCACGAAGAACTAGAAATGTTCTATGAACACCTTGAAAAAGTGATCATTGATACCCAATTTATCTCTAAGGATAAACCGGGTCAGGTGATGAACAAGCTACGTCGTCTGTTCAGCCGAGCTCGTCCTGAACTGCAAGAGATCAATACTCTACGTGGTATTTTGACTTCAATTGAGAAGAGCAAAAACGACAAATAAAACCCACTCTGCTTGTAGGGATGAATACCTGACTAAAATAGTCAACTAAATACTTGACCAATTTAGTCGGGTATGGGAAAATTCCAACCACATAAACAATGTGGATACGGTGTGATATGAAACTTACATCTAAAGGAAGATATGCGGTAACAGCTATGCTAGATGTAGCACTGCATTCGCAAAAGAGCCCAGTTCCTCTGGCTGACATTTCAGAGCGACAAGGCATCTCGTTATCTTACTTAGAACAACTATTTTCTAAGTTACGTAAAGCTGGCTTAGTTGCTAGTGTTCGTGGTCCTGGCGGTGGTTACCGTTTAGGTGCTGAAGCGAGCGACATCGCTGTCGGAACTGTGATTGCTGCAGTAGACGAATCAGTGGACGCAACTAAGTGTCACGGTCGAGCAGACTGCCAAGGTGGTAGTCGTTGTTTAACTCACACTTTATGGCGTGATTTAAGCTCCCGAATCAGCAGCTTCTTAAACGACATTACGCTCGGTGAGCTAATGAAAGATAACGAAGTTTTACAGATTTCTGATCGTCAAGATATCGATCTTGCGGTTAATAATGGTTTTGCACATAAAAATACGAGCACTACAACGATTAGTGCAGCACCTCACGGTGTTAATGCCCGCTCTTAGCGGTCAGTTTTTACATTGGAGTAGAAAATGAAACTGCCTATTTACTTTGACTATTCAGCTACATGCCCAGTCGATCCACGTGTTGCTGAAAAAATGGTTCAGTGCATGACGATGGACGGTAACTTCGGTAACCCTGCATCTCGTTCACACCGTTACGGCTGGCAGGCAGAAGAATCAGTAGATAATGCTCGTGAGCAAATTGCCGATCTACTAAATGCAGACCCACGTGAAATTGTTTTCACGTCAGGTGCTACAGAGTCAGACAACCTTGCTATCAAAGGTGCAGCGCACTTTTACGAGAAGAAAGGTAAGCACGTAATCACGTGTAAAACAGAACACAAAGCGGTTCTTGATCCATGTCGCCAACTAGAGCGTGAAGGTTTTGAGGTAACTTACCTTGAGCCAGAAGCAAACGGCATCATTGATCTAGACAAGCTACAGTCTGCAATGCGTGAAGATACTGTTTTAGTTTCTATCATGCACGTTAACAACGAGATTGGTGTAATCCAAGATATCGGTGCAATCGGCGAGTTATGTCGTGCACGCAAGATCATCTTCCACGTTGATGCGGCGCAGTCTGCGGGTAAAATCCCACTAGACGTAAAAGAGATGAAAGTTGATCTTATCTCTATGTCTGCACACAAAGCATACGGCCCTAAAGGCATCGGCGCTTTGTACGTTCGTCGTAAGCCACGTATTCGCCTTGAAGCGCAAATGCACGGTGGCGGTCATGAACGTGGTTTCCGTTCTGGTACTCTTGCTACTCACCAAATCGTGGGTATGGGCGAAGCGTTTGCTATCGCTAAACAAGACATGCAGAAAGATTACGATCACGCACTAGCACTTCGTGAGCGCCTATTGAAAGGTGTTCAAGATCTAGAAGCAGTAACCGTAAACGGCGACTTAGACCAACGTGTACCACACAACCTAAACGTGAGCTTTGCTTTCGTTGAAGGTGAATCTCTGCTTATGTCTCTTAAAGACCTAGCAGTATCATCAGGTTCTGCATGTACATCAGCAAGCCTAGAGCCTTCATACGTTTTACGTGCTCTTGGTCTGAATGATGAACTGGCACACAGCTCAGTACGTTTCTCATTCGGCCGTTTTACAACGGAAGAAGAAATCGACTACGCGATTGCACAAATTCGTGTAGCGGTAAATAAATTACGCGACATGTCTCCTCTATGGGATATGTATAAAGAAGGGATTGATTTGAACACTGTTGAGTGGGCTCATCACTAATCTCACGGAAATAGAGGATTCGAGGTAACTATCATGGCATATAGCGAAAAAGTAATTGATCACTACGAAAACCCACGTAACGTAGGTTCGTTTGATAAAGAAGACCCAAGTGTAGGTAGCGGCATGGTTGGCGCACCGGCTTGTGGTGACGTAATGAAACTGCAAATCAAAGTATCTGCAGAAGGTATTATTGAAGACGCAAAATTCAAGACTTACGGTTGCGGTAGCGCAATCGCTTCTAGCTCACTAGTTACAGAGTGGGTTAAAGGCAAAAGTATTGATGAAGCAGCTGCTATTAAAAACTCTGAAATCGCAGAAGAGCTTGAGTTGCCACCAGTGAAAGTTCACTGTTCAATTCTTGCTGAAGATGCAATCAAAGCAGCTGTTGCGGATTACAAAAAGAAGCACTAATCGCTTCAATACCGTAATCACGTCGAAAAAATAAGTAATATTTGGGAGCACCCTTTGTGCTCCCACCTGAGTTCTCAATTTATATAAAACACAAGGTTGTAGTATGGCCATCACCATGACAGATACGGCAGCAAGCCGAGTTCAAGCTTTCCTAGATAACCGTGGTAAAGGTCTCGGATTACGCTTAGCAGTAAAAACTACTGGCTGTTCGGGTATGGCGTATGTACTGGAATTCGTTGACGAGCTTAACGAAGAAGACGAAGTGTTTGAGCATTCAGGTGTTAAGGTCATCATTGATCCAAAGAGCCTAGTATACCTAGATGGTACTGAGCTTGATTATGTAAAAGAAGGCCTAAACGAAGGTTTTGAATTCAACAACCCGAAC
This sequence comes from Vibrio sp. G-C-1, assembly GCF_021728015.1. Taxonomy (NCBI): domain Bacteria; kingdom Pseudomonadati; phylum Pseudomonadota; class Gammaproteobacteria; order Vibrionales; family Vibrionaceae; genus Vibrio; species Vibrio sp. G-C-1. Next base: position 39,187 of record NZ_JAKKCR010000013.1, read on the forward strand.
GCGAAAGGCGAATGTGGTTGTGGTGAGAGCTTCAATGTTTAAACGCTTGAATCGTTAAGCGTTGTAAGCGAAGAATAAAATTAGGCTCTGAGCAAAGAGCCTAAACTTAGGACCACCTTTACATGAATCATTTCGAATTATTTGGGCTACCACTTCAGTTTCAACTGGATGGTAGCCTTCTTTCTTCTCAGTTTAGAGATCTGCAACGCCAATTCCATCCTGATAAATTCGCGATAGCTTCTGAGCGAGATCGCTTATTAGCCGTGCAAAAAGCGGCACAAATCAATGATGCGTACCAGGTATTGAAGAATCCAATTAGCCGAGCAGAATACCTGCTGGTTCAACACGGTGAAGACATTCGTGGCGAACAACAAACCATGCAAGATCCGATGTTCCTGATGGAGCAGATGGAATTGCGTGAAGAGCTAGAAGACATCGCAGACAGTTCTGATCCCGAAGATGCGCTATTTGCATTTGAAGGCAAGGTTAGCAAAATGTATAAACAACAATTAAGCGCTATCCAACAAGAACTCGAAAGCGAAGCTTGGCTTGAAGCTGCAGACCGAGTAAGAAAGCTTAAGTTTATTGCAAAATTAAAGAATGAAATCGAATTAGTTGAAGATCGTTTGATCGGCTAGTTTGTATAACAAGGACACCTCCATGGCACTACTTCAGATTGCAGAACCAGGGCAAAGCGCCGCTCCTCACCAGCATAAGCTTGCTGTGGGTATTGATTTAGGTACAACAAACTCGTTGGTTGCTGCAGTACGCAGTGGCGAGGCGAGTACACTCGTTGATCAACAAGGTCGAAGCATTTTACCTTCAGTTGTTCACTACCAATCGGAATCTTATACGACTGGTAATGAAGCGCGTGCAAATGCACAAACTGATCCTAAAAATACCATTATCTCAGTTAAGCGATTAATCGGTCGTTCACTGTCAGATATTCAACAGCGATACCCGTCTCTGCCATATCAGTTTGAAGAAAGTGATAATGGTTTGCCTGTGATTCGCACAGAGCAAGGCAACAAGAACCCAATTCAAGTATCAGCAGACATTCTGCGAGCGCTAGGTCAACGTGCTGAGTCAACACTAGGTGGCGAGCTATCTGGTGCAGTGATTACCGTTCCTGCGTACTTTGATGATGCACAGCGTGCAGGTACGAAAGACGCTGCGCAACTTGCTGGTCTTCACGTGTTACGTCTTCTTAATGAACCTACTGCCGCAGCGATTGCTTACGGTCTGGATTCAGGTAAAGAAGGGGTAATCGCCGTTTATGACTTGGGTGGTGGTACGTTTGATATCTCTATCCTACGCCTATCTAAAGGTGTCTTTGAAGTTTTAGCAACCGGTGGTGACTCTGCGCTAGGTGGCGATGACTTTGACCATTTGATTGCAGAGCATTTCCAAGCGCAAATGGGCTTATCAGAGCTAACGGCAGAACAGAACCGTATTCTTCTAGACGCAGCAACAGAAGCGAAGATTGGCTTATCTGAAGCTGAAAGTGTTGATGTTGACGTACTAGGTTGGTCTGGTTCATTAACTCGTGAAGAGTTCGAAGAGCTCATCAAGCCATTAGTTAAGAAAACGCTACTTTCGTGCCGTCGCGCACTGAAAGATGCTGAAGTTGACGCGGACGAAGTTCTGGAAGTGGTTATGGTTGGTGGTTCAACTCGTACCTTACTTGTCCGTGAAATGGTGGGTGGCTTCTTTGGTCGTACGCCATTAACCAGCATTAACCCTGATGAAGTGGTTGCGATTGGTGCGTCGATTCAAGCGGATATCTTAGTTGGCAACAAGCCTGACTCTGAGATGCTACTTCTAGATGTTATCCCACTTTCCTTAGGTATCGAAACTATGGGTGGCTTGGTCGAAAAGATCATCCCTCGTAACACCACGATCCCTGTTGCTCGCGCACAAGAATTTACCACGTTCAAAGACGGTCAAACTGCAATGACAGTGCACACCGTGCAAGGCGAGCGTGAAATGGTCGACGACTGTCGTTCACTGGCTCGATTTGCTCTGAAAGGCATTCCGCCAATGACAGCAGGTGCTGCGCATATTCGTGTCACTTACCAAGTGGATGCTGATGGCCTGCTATCGGTTACCGCGATGGAGAAGAGCACTGGCGTTCAAGCTGAAATCCAAGTTAAGCCTTCTTACGGTCTAAGTGACAACGAAGTGGCTAGCATGCTGAAAGATTCGATGACGTTTGCAAAAGAAGACATGCAAGCGCGCGCTCTGGCTGAGCAACGCGTAGAAGCGGATCGTGTTATCGAAGGCCTTATTGCTGCGATGCAAGCTGATGGTGACGAGCTGCTTGATGAACAAGGAAAACAACAACTTGTTCAAGCGATTGAAGCACTGATCGAAGTGCGTAATGGCGATAATTCCGATGCCATTGAACTAGAAATTAAGAATACCGACAAAGCGAGCCAAGACTTTGCTTCTCGTCGTATGGATAAATCAATTCGAGCTGCACTGTCAGGTCAGTCAGTCGATAATATTTAATAGTTAGAGAATAGATAAACATGCCAAAGATTATTGTTTTACCTCACGAAGATCTATGTCCAGAAGGCGCTGTTTTAGAAGCAAAAACTGGTGAGACGGTTCTTGATGTTGCACTGAAGGCCGGTATTGGTATTGAACACGCATGTGAAAAGTCGTGTGCATGTACTACATGTCACGTTGTGATTCGTGAAGGTTTCGACTCATTAGAAGAAAGTGATGACCTAGAAGACGACATGCTTGATAAAGCATGGGGTCTGGAAATGGAATCTCGTCTTGGTTGCCAAGCTAAAGTGGCGGATACTGACCTTGTTGTTGAGATTCCAAAGTACACATTGAACCTAGCTTCTGAAGAGCACTAAGAACTCAGCTCGGCTAAAACTGTTAGTAAAACTGGCATAGAATATAAATCATGAAGATGACAAATCGTCGCTGATAAATATAAGGAAGTGTTATGAGCTTGAAATGGATTGATTCGCGAGATATTGCGATTGAACTATGTGATTTATACCCAGATACCGATCCTAAAACGGTGCGTTTTACGGACTTGCATCAATGGGTGTTAGATCTTGAAGATTTTGATGATGAGCCGAATCACTCGAATGAGAAAATTCTAGAGGCCATTATTTTGTGCTGGATGGATGAGATGGACTAGCCCTCTTGTTCTATAATTTGGCCGTTGGTTGGAATTTATCCAATATAAAACACAGCCAAGTTAACAATTCTTACTAAAAAAAGCGGACCTTATGGTCCGTTTTTTTATCAAAATGACATTTTTCTCCTACATAATGCTAACATCAGTCCGCTAATAAAAAATAATCAGAACCACACACTCAAGGTGGTTCATGACAAGGAGAAATCATGTCTACACAGATGTCAGTATTTTTAAGTCAAGAAGCTGCCCAGCCTCAGTGGGGAGCAAGAGCTATTTTATCGTTCTCAGAAGCGGGAGCGACAATTCACATTGGTGAAGGCCACGATTTAGGGGCGGTTCAACGTGCTGGTCGTACGCTTGACGGACAAGGTATCGCATTGGTTTCACTTAGCGGTGAAGGGTGGGATTTAGAAAGCGTTTGGGCTTTCTACCAAGGCTACCGTGGACCAAAGAAAAAGAATGCATTGGAATGGGATACACTTTCAGAAACAGACCAAGCTGAGCTAGAAGCTCGCATTCGCTCTACTGATTGGACGCGTGACATTATCAACAAAACCGCTGAAGAAGTGGCACCTCGTCAATTAGCGACGATGGCTGCGGAATACATCAAGTCAGTGGCTCCTGCGGGCACAGTTAAAGCGAAAATCGTTAAAGACAAAGACCTACTAACCGAAGGTTGGGAAGGCATCTACGCGGTAGGTCGCGGCTCTGAACGTACTTCTGCAATGCTTCAACTGGACTTCAACCCTACCGGCGACGAAGACGCACCTGTATTTGCTTGTCTGGTTGGTAAAGGTATCACTTTCGACTCAGGCGGTTACAGCATCAAGCCAGGTCAATTCATGACAGCAATGAAAGCTGACATGGGTGGCGCAGCAACTATTACCGGTGGTTTAGGTCTAGCGATTGAACGCGGCCTGAATAAGCGTATCAAGCTTATCCTATGTTGTGCAGAGAACATGATCTCGGGTCGTGCATTGAAGCTTGGCGACATCATTACTTACAAAAATGGTAAGACTGTCGAGATCATGAATACTGATGCGGAAGGTCGTTTAGTTTTAGCTGATGGCCTGATGTTCGCAAGCGCTCAGAATCCAGAGTTGATCATCGACTGTGCAACGCTAACAGGCGCGGCTAAAAATGCATTAGGTAACGACTACCACGCATTATTGAGCTTTGATGATGAGTTGTCTCATCAAGCACTAACGGCTGCAAACCAAGAGAAAGAAGGCCTATGGCCATTGCCTCTTGCTGATTTCCACCGTGGCATGTTGCCTTCAAATTTTGCTGATCTATCAAACATCAGCTCTGGTGATTACACTCCGGGTGCAAGTACCGCTGCTGCGTTCCTTTCTTACTTTGTCGATGACTACAAAAAAGGTTGGATTCACATGGACTGCGCGGGTACTTACCGTAAATCATCAAGTGATAAGTGGGCTGCAGGCGCGACCGGTATGGGTGTTCGTACACTGGCTCGTCTTCTTATCGACCAAGCAAAATAATAATAAGAGTGAGCGGTATTTCGATACCGCTTATTCATAAACTCAGATCGAATGATCTTAGTAATTTCAGTATTTAATAACAAAAAAATGAAGTGAAGGAATCCCTATGGCTCTAGAAAGAACGTTCTCAATTGTTAAGCCGGATGCAGTTAAGCGTAACCTTGTTGGTGAAATCTACCACCGCATTGAAAAAGCAGGCCTACAGATTATTGCCGCTAAAATGGTTTCTCTTACTGAAGCGCAAGCAAGTGGCTTCTATGCAGAACATGAAGGTAAAGAGTTCTTTGGACCACTAAAAGAGTTCATGACTTCTGGTCCTATCATGGTTCAAGTACTTGAAGGCGAAAACGCGATTGCTCGTTACCGTGAACTAATGGGTAAAACTAACCCAGAAGAAGCGGCATGCGGCACTATCCGTGCTGACTACGCAATCAGCATGCGTTACAACTCAGTACACGGCAGCGACAGCCCTGAGTCTGCAGCTCGCGAAATCGAATTCTTCTTCCCAGAATCTGAAATTTGCCCACGTCCAGCTGAATAAGCAGACAACAGCAAGTATCAATAAAGGCTTCACTTCGGTGAAGCCTTTTTCGTATGTGGACTTTGCATTCTCGATAATCTATTTAGTCGCCATTCCCGAAAGCGGCGGAGGAGCGTAATCGGGAATCTGAGTTTGTTATTGGAGATTCCAGATATCTCGTTCCTCGATTCTGGAATGACGAGCAAGTCGTGTTAGTTGGAAGGCGGGGGAAGGTAACGGGTAGCGTTAGCTGGAGATCGGAGAAAGGCTCGAATATTAGGTGGTTAAAGCCCGTCATTCCCGAGAGCGACGTAGGAGTGGAATCGGGAATCTCTGTTAGTTGTTGGAGATTCCAGATACCTCGTTCCTCAGTTCTGGAATGACGGGCTTTGAGGCGTTCATGACCTGATAGCGATGAATGGTGGGGCCACAATCTTGTGGTAAGTATTGGTTAGATTGTGGAGATTATTTACGTCATTCCCGAAAGCGACGGAGGAGCGTAATCGGGAATCTTTTTTTTAATTTAGGTATTCTCAGACCGAACAAAACAATTGTTCAAGTTTTAATCGCTTAACTTTGAATGTCTTAATAAACACAGGGTTTTACAGCGCTTGTTGAAGTTGCGTAAAGCCTGTACAATTCGCGCCCTTAATTATTGTTCCGTCATTGAGAGGCATCATGACCACAGCTAAAGTCAATCTACTCGATTTTGATCGTAAAGGTCTTCGTAAATTTTTCACAGAAGAACTGAATGAGAAAGCGTTTCGAGCAGAGCAAGTGATGAAGTGGATTTATCACTTCGGTGTCGATGACTTCGAACAAATGAACAACATCAACAAAAAATTACGTGAGAAACTGCTGCATCGCTGTGAGATTGTTGCACCTATCGTTTCTGAAGCTCAGCACTCTGCAGATGGCACCATTAAATGGGCTATGAGCGTTGGTGACCAAGACGTTGAGACGGTATACATCCCAGATGGTGACCGTGCGACGCTATGTGTATCTTCACAGGTTGGTTGTGCACTAGAATGTAAATTCTGCTCTACGGCTCAACAAGGCTTCAACCGTAACCTGAAAGTTTCAGAGATCGTTGGTCAAATCTGGCGCGCTGCACGTGAAATCGGTTTAGAGAAAGATACGGGTCGTCGTCCAATTACTAACGTCGTAATGATGGGTATGGGTGAGCCTCTGCTTAACATGAAGAACCTAATTCCATCATTAGAGCTGATGCTTGATGATCTTGGATTCTCACTGTCTAAGCGTCGTGTGACAGTATCAACATCTGGTGTTGTTTCTGGTCTTGATCAGATGACAGACAACATCGATGTAGCTCTGGCGATTTCTCTACACGCACCAAACGATGCACTACGTAGCCAAATCATGCCAATCAACGACCGTTGGGATATCCAAGATTTCCTAGCATCGGTTCGTCGTTACATTGCTTCTTCAAATGCTAACCGCGGTAAAGTAACGGTTGAGTACGTTCTATTGGATCATGTGAATGACGATATGGACCACGCTCGTGAACTTGCTGAGTTAATGAAAGAGACGCCTTGTAAGATCAACTTGATTCCATTCAACCCTTATCCGGGTTCGCCTTATAAGAAGCCAAGCAACTCTCGAATTGATCGCTTCCAAAAAACGCTGATGGAATACAACTACACAGTAACGGTTCGTAAAACACGTGGCGATGATATTGATGCCGCATGTGGTCAGTTGGTTGGTGATGTCATTGATAGAACCAAGCGTACTAAAATGCTGAAAGCCGCCTCTGAAGCTAACTTAATCGCAGGTGATGTGATTCAAGTAAAAGCGGTTTAAATACCATTTAGATCTAAACAAGCCAGAAGGATTCCTTCTGGCTTGTTGCTTTTCTGGAAGGTGAATTTCCAAAAATTGGATTTTTTCCCCACGCTTTCTTACATTTTTCGTTAAATTTTGGACAAAACCATGAGCTGACGGTAAATTTTGTCGAAAGTGTTTTTGCCTTGTAATGGCATTAGCTTATGATTAAATAATCTTAAATTAATTTAAGTGCTCGCTTGTTACCCGATAATCGTCAATGTGTCTATTTAGGTTGGCTACTTGATAAACTAGCTTCCTGAGAAAGTCGCTCACCAACAGTGTGTGGTTTTCTACTTTAAGGGTTGATGAACCGGGTGACAGGAAAAATTCCACATAGTAGGTTGTAAGATTGAGCTTAAACGAAAATAAAAAATGCTCTCATCAACCTGCAATAATACTTTAGAAGTTCACTCTCTATGAACACAGAACAAGAAACACAAACGCAAGAAACTGTCGCTCCAGCAATTGAAGCGGGAACGCTGCTCAAAAATAAACGAGAATCTCTTGGTTTAACACAAAAGCAGATCTCTGATCGCTTGAAGCTACGCGTTACGCTTATCCAGCAAATTGAAGAAAACCAATTCGAGTCAGATCAGGTTGCCACCTTTATGCGTGGTTACATTCGTTCATACGCGAAATACGTCAATCTTGATGAAAAAGTCGTGTTGAACGCGCTTCATCATTCTGGTGATGCCCAACATCAAGAACAAGAAATGTTGAGCTTCTCTCGTAAGACTAAAACCGAGAAGCACAACAGCCGTATTATGCTCCTTACTTGGAGCATCTTTGCTGTGATTGTGGGTATCTCTTCACTTTGGTGGTGGCAGAACCAACAGCAAGACACCTTATCTCAATCTTTAGCCAATACTGAAAGCTCGGAAGAGCTAGTGGTAGAAGAGTCGCTTGATCCTGAGCTGACTTCATTAGAAGTGATTGAAGCAGAACAAAACACAGAGACATCTCCTGTTACTGAAAATTCTGATGAGCTTACTGAAGTGAGTTCAGCTGAAGATTCAGTAACTCTTGACCCCGTTGAAGTCATTGAAGAAGCACCAGAAGCAGCAGACGTTGCTTCGGTTACTGCGGAACCTGAGACTGTAGCGCCTGAAGCTGTGGTTAACGAGCTAGTGATGCAGTTCTCTGCTGATTGCTGGATCCAAGTGAAAGATGCTTCGGGCAAAACGTTATCTACAGGCATTAAAAAAGCAGGCCAGACATTAAATCTTTCTGGAACTGCACCATATAAAGTGATTCTGGGTGCGCCTGAAGGCGTATCGATGACATTTGCAAGTGAACCTGTCGACCTTTCTGGGTATACTTCAGGCAAAGTAGCTAGAATAACCTTACCTTAGAGTTAATATGCAACACGAATCTCCTATTATTCGTCGCAAATCAACCCGTATTTATGTGGGTGATGTGCCGATCGGTGATGGTGCACCAATTGCTGTGCAATCCATGACCAACACAAGAACAACAGATGTCGCCGCGACCGTCGCTCAAATTAGAGCTTTGGAAAAAGTGGGGGCAGATATCGTTCGCGTATCTGTACCGACTATGGAGGCCGCTGAAGCTTTTAAGCTAATCAAGCAGCAGGTCTCTGTTCCTTTGGTTGCTGACATTCACTTCGACTACCGTATCGCTCTTAAAGTGGCAGAGTATGGGGTTGACTGTCTGCGTATCAACCCAGGTAACATCGGTAACGAAAGCCGCATTCGCTCTGTTGTGGATTGTGCTCGTGATATGAATATCCCGATTCGTATTGGTGTTAACGGTGGTTCTCTTGAAAAAGAGATCCAAGAGAAATACACAGAGCCTACAGCAGAAGCGCTGGTTGAATCTGCAATGCGTCACGTCGATATCCTAGACCGTCTGAACTTTGATCAATTCAAAGTCAGCGTGAAGGCTTCTGATGTATTCCTAGCCGTCGGTTCTTACCGTTTGCTTGCTAAGCAGATTGACCAACCACTTCACTTAGGTATTACTGAAGCGGGTGGAGCACGTGCGGGTTCTGTGAAATCGGCTGTAGGTTTAGGCATGTTATTGTCTGAAGGTATCGGCGATACGCTGCGTATCTCGCTAGCAGCAGATCCAATCGAAGAGATCAAAGTTGGCTTTGATATTCTCAAATCTTTGCGCATTCGCTCGCGTGGTATCAACTTCATTGCGTGCCCAAGCTGTTCTCGTCAAGAGTTCGATGTTATCAACACCGTTAACGCCCTTGAAGAACGCTTAGAAGACATAGTGACTCCAATGGATGTCTCTATCATCGGTTGTGTCGTTAACGGCCCTGGTGAAGCTGAAGTGTCTCACTTAGGCCTTGCGGGCAGTGCTCGTAAGAGTGCCTTCTACGAAGACGGTAAGCGTCAGAAAGAGCGTTTTGACAACGATGACCTTGTCGACAAGCTTGAAGCGAAGATCCGAGCAAAAGCATCGGTGCTTGATAAAGCAAATCGCATTGATGTAGAAAACTTAGAAGATTAATACAACGCGATGGGGTGTGTTTGTCTATTCGCACTAACACCTGGTCGTGAGAAATTACGGAATAAATACTGTGGCTAAAAATATCCAAGCAATTCGAGGCATGAACGACTGCCTACCAACTCAATCACCACTGTGGCAGAAAGTAGAAAGCGCAGTTAAAAGTGTGGTGAGTGCATACGGTTACAACGAAGTACGTATGCCTATCGTTGAAGAAACGAACCTATTTAGCCGTGCGGTTGGTGAAGAGACAGACGTTGTTTCTAAAGAGATGTACACCTTTGATGACCGTAATGGCGACAGCCTAACGCTGCGTCCAGAAGGCACAGCAGGTTGTGTACGTTCATGTATTCAAAACAGCCTTATCAACCGTGATGAGCAGCGCCTATGGTACATGGGTCCAATGTTCCGTCACGAGCGTCCTCAAAAAGGTCGTTACCGTCAATTCCACCAATGTGGTGTTGAAGTGTTTGGCCTAGACGGTCCAGACGTTGACGCAGAACTTATCATGATGACAGCACGTCTATGGCGTGAACTAGGCATCGATAAGCACGTTCGCCTCGAGCTAAACTCAATCGGTTCTCAAGAAGATCGCGTAAGCTACCGCACTGCGTTAGTGACTTTCCTTGAGCAACACATTGATGTGCTAGATGAAGACTGCAAACGTCGCATGCACACTAACCCTCTACGTGTACTTGATACTAAGAACCCGGATGTTCAAGCTATCTTAGGTGACGCACCTCGACTATCTGAATATTTAGGTGAAGAATCGAAGCAACATTTTGCTGGTTTGTGTGAACTTCTTGACGCTGTTGGTATCGAATACCAAGTTAATGAGCGTCTAGTACGTGGCCTAGATTACTACAACCGCACAGTATTTGAGTGGATCACTGACAGTCTTGGTGCTCAAGGTACAGTTTGTGGCGGCGGTCGTTACGATGGTCTTGTTGAGCAATTAGGCGGCAAAGCAACCAATGCTGTTGGCTTCGCAATGGGTCTAGAGCGTCTAGTTCTTATGATGGAAACGCTAGAGCTAACAGAAGTTCGCCGTAGCGTTGACGTATACGTGGTTGCTGCTGGCGAAGGTACTATGATCGCAGGCATGCAGTTAGCGAATCAATTACGCGATACCGTTGAAGGCGTACGCGTAATGAACCACTTCGGTGGTGGTAACTTCAAGAAGCAATTCAAGCGTGCTGACAAAGTAGGTGCTGTTGTGGCGCTGGTACTTGGTGAGAACGAAGTTGCTGACAATACAGTTGTGCTAAAAGATCTGGTTGGCGGCGAGCAAGAAACCGTGTCTCAAACGGAAGTTGCAGAGAAAGTTGCTGCGCTAATCTAATTAGCCATTGAGCAAACGCTCATCATTAATATCAACGTCAGCACTATGCTGGCGTTTAAAGAATTAAAGAGGACAGGAAGTGGAACTTTACGATAGCGAAGAGCAACAAGTTGAAGCCATTAAAGATTGGTGGAAAGAGAACGGTAAAGCCGTAATCTTTGGTGCAGTTATTGGTTTAGGCGGTCTATTTGGCTGGCGCTATTACCAAGATTCAGTCGTTGAAGCGCGTGAAGTCGCTTCAGAAGGCTACACCTCTGTAATTTCAGCTCTTGATGCTAAGGGCGTTGATGCTCAATCTGATATTCAAGCTTTTATCGACGCTAACAAAGACGCTGAATACTCTGTACTTGCTGCTATGCAATTAGCAAAAGCGCAAGTTCAAGCGGGTGACCTTGCAGCTGCACTTGAACAGCTTGAGTGGGCAAAATCGGCAACTAAGGATGCGGCACTTACGCCACTACTGACTTACCGTGCTGCACGTATCAAAGCTGAGCAAGGTGAATTTGACGCAGCATTGACTGATCTTGAAGCGATGACTGACGAATCTTGGACAGGCCGTGTTGCTGAACTGCGTGGTGATATCTCACTTCGTAAAGGCGATACAGATGCGGCTTACAGTGCTTACTCTGAAGCACAACAAGCAGCTGATGCGAGCCAAACGCTTCAAATCAAACTTGACGACCTAGCTAAATAAGGCGCTTTGAATGAAGAAGATGTTTCCAAAAGCGGCGTTGTGTGCGATTGCTCTTGGCCTATTGGCTGGCTGTGCGGGTGAAGAAGACACCGTCATCATGGCGCCAGTACCAACAGTAAATAGCGAGTTCACTCCTAGTCAGGAATGGTCTACGTCGGTTGGTGATGGTGTTGGCCACTACTTTTCAAAACTAACGCCAGAATTGGCTTACGACAAAGTGTTTGTTGCGAGCCGTGAAGGTATGGTTAAAGCGCTGGACCCTGAAACAGGTAAAGAGCTGTGGAAAGTCGATCTTGAGAAAGAAGTACTGGCTCGTTTATCGGGTGGCTTAACGGCGGCTTACGGCAAAGTATTTGTTGGTTCTGAAAATGGCGAAGTGATCGCGATGGATGAATCAACTGGTGAAGAGCTGTGGCGTGTATCAGTGAATGGTGAGGTGCTTGCATCCCCAGCAACTGAAAGCAACATGGTTATTGTTCATACCAGTCGCGGTATGTTGATCGCGTTAGATCAAGAAAGCGGCGAACAAAAATGGACGATTAGCACTGAAGTTCCAAGCCTAACACTTCGTGGCGATAGCTCGCCTGTTGCGGTTTCTGGTGGTGTATTCTGGGGGACTGCAAATGGTCGTTTAGCAGCCGCTATTGTTGACCGTGGTCAGCTTATTTGGCAACAGCCAGTAGGCACACCAAAAGGTGCAACGGAAATCGATCGCTTGGTTGATGTTGATGCATCACCGATTGTTCTTGGCGGAACCCTGTATACCGTAGGTATCAATGGTCAGCTAATCGCTATCGATCTTCGTTCTGGTAAGCCAATTTGGAAGCGTAACTACTCGTCAGCGATTGATTTAGCGAGTGATGGTAGCCGTTTGTTCGTTGTTACCGACAAAGACCATGTGGTTGCGGTTGATGCGCGTAGTGGTACTGAACTTTGGAGCACTCCATTGTTAGAAAACCGCTTACTGACAGCACCTGCTATTATTAATGGTTATGTAGTTGTTGGTGATACAGAAGGTTATCTGCACTGGTTAGATCGTTCATCGGGTGAGTTTGTTGCTCAACAGCTCGTCGATGATAGCGGCTTTGCGGTTGCGCCAATTGAAATGCCTGAAGGCTACTTAGTGACGACTCGCAATGGCGATGTAAAGAAACTAACGATTAGCCAATAAAAGCGTGATACAATTCACAGTCGGCTCCTGGTTGGTAACAGCTAGGAGCCGTTTTGTTGTTATAAATTAATAAACCGTGTGGTTATAGGTAAGAGTTTAAACTTGCGATCAAGTGCTTACCTATAACTACATTTAGAGAAGAAATTGTAGAGGTTGTTATGGTACCTGTTGTTGCTCTAGTAGGGCGTCCGAACGTAGGTAAATCTACGTTATTTAACCGATTGACTCGAACTCGTGATGCATTGGTTGCGGATTTCCCTGGCTTAACGCGTGACCGTAAATACGGTCATGCTCATTTTAGCGAGCATGACTTTATTGTTATTGACACTGGTGGTATCGACGGTACCGAAGAAGGTGTTGAAACTAAAATGGCTGAACAGTCGCTAGCGGCGATTGATGAAGCTGATGTCGTTCTATTTATGGTAGATGGCCGTGCGGGTCTAACACCTTCAGACGTGGCTATTGCTAAGCACCTTCGTCAACTAGAAAAGCCTTCAATGCTAGTAGTAAACAAGGTTGATGGTATCGACCCTGATGCTGCAAGTGCTGATTTCTGGCAACTAGGCGTAGAAGACATGTACCAAATCGCTGCAGCGCACGGTCGTGGCGTAACAGCGTTGATTGATCTTGCTCTTAACCCGTTCGCAGAAGCGTTAAAAGCTGAGAATGGCGAAGTAAGCGATTTAACTGAGTTTGAAGACGAAGAAGAAGAGCAAGTTGATTTCACTGAAGAAGAAGCTGAAGAAGAATTCAAGCGCCTTCAAGATCAACCAATTAAGCTAGCGATCATTGGACGTCCTAACGTTGGTAAATCAACACTAACTAACCGTATTCTTGGTGAAGAACGTGTTGTTGTTTACGATATGCCAGGCACAACTCGTGACTCTATCTACATTCCAATGCAGCGTGATGAGCGTGAATACGTTCTGATTGATACTGCAGGTGTTCGTCGTCGTAAAAATATCAACGAAACAGTAGAGAAGTTCTCAGTGGTTAAAACACTGAAAGCGATTGAAGATGCTAACGTTGTATTGCTGCTTATTGATGCTCGAGACAACATCTCTGATCAAGATTTAAGCTTGTTAGGCTTTGCGTTGAATGCTGGTCGTTCAATTGTTATTGCAGTAAACAAGTGGGATGGTCTAGACAGCGATGTTAAAGATCGCGTTAAGAAAGAACTAGACCGTCGTTTAGGTTTCGTTGATTTCGCACGTATTCACTTTATCTCTGCACTTCACGGTACAGGTGTTGGTCACTTGTTTGAATCTGTTCAAGAAGCTTACAAGTCAGCAACGACTCGTGTTGGTACTTCTGTGCTAACTCGTATCATGAAGATGGCGACTGATGATCACCAACCGCCTATGGTTCGTGGCCGTCGTGTTAAATTGAAATACGCGCACGCTGGTGGCTACAACCCACCGATTATCGTTATCCACGGTAACCAAGTACGTAACTTGCCAGATTCATACAAACGATTCTTGATGAACTACTACCGTCGTTCACTAGAGATTATGGGTACACCTATTCGCATTCAATTCCAGAACAGCGAGAACCCATTTGAAGCTAAGACAACCAAGCTGACAATTTCTCAAGAACGTAAACGTAAGCGTATGATGAGCATGGTTAAAGGTCGTAAGTAAACCTTTCCAATAGATTTGATACCCGAGCCTGTCTCGGGTATTTTTTTAAGCAAAATTCGCGTTAAGCCATAACCTCATATCTCCATATCGTGATGGGTTAACGAATTAGACTCAATTTCAAAAGAAGAACGATATGACCACTAGCGATCCAATGACACCAACGACATCCATGAAACCAATAATAGTTATCACACCAACCATTACTCAATTTTGTCATCAGGCTTGGCAGATCAAAGCAAAGGCGTTGTACGTTGAAAACGATGACAGCAAAACCTACTTGATCACCGACATGACACCTTTCCACCCAGTGAGTCATATTTGGCCAGATCACCCTGCAGACCAAGGCTTTGTTAATGTTGGTGACGTGCAATATCCAGTTGAAGACTGTCTTGTTGGTGCAATAGAACAATCTACTGGCAAGCTTCATATCGCAGAAGATATCCCTGTTAAGCGTGATACGGAAGGGTGGGCGTTTGTGGTTGTCCACCAGCTCCCCGCATCTGCTTCTATGATTAAGGTTAGCGACGACGTCCTGTTGTCGGTTGATAAAGAGTATCAAGCTAGTTTGAGCCGTGGTCACAGCGCTGGCCACATTGCTTTCCTAGCCTTGAATAAAGTATTGGCTGAGAGCTACTGGCGTAAAGATGCAGATAGAAAAGATCCGCTTGGCAGTTACGACTTCAATAGCTACGCGCAAGTGACTAGCTTTGTGACTCCAGAGTTGTGTACCGATAAGTATCGTTTGGGAAAAACCCTGAAGAAGCGCGGTTTGAACGTTGCAGACATGCTAACCAATCTTGATGGTATCGAAGCCGACATCAATCAGATGATTAAAGGTTGGCTCGCAGACTCAACGCCAGTAGCAATGAGACTGGAAGGTGAGGCATTAACAGACTCTCGCTATTGGGAATGGCAGTTGGATAGCGACACTTTAGTGTCTATTCCGTGTGGTGGTACTCACATCGAGAATACGTCAGAGCTTAAGTCTTTATCGGTTAAGTTAACCCAGTTAGATGACCAGCATATTGAAATGCTGACGCATGTAATACGATGATTTAGACTACAGATCGAAATGGCTTGTGCTGTTTATTTTATTTTTACATGTAACTTTTAATATAAATGACTATTTAAAATTGAAATGCAGCACATGTAACTTATGCTTTCGGTGTGTGGTGATATAAATATTCTTTTTGGGGTAGATCGCTGATCAAAATAGATAAAGCGAAAGATCAACCTATGATCTTCGATTGTGTGTACGGCTTATTTAGTGTGTTATTATTAACCAATAGCAAGCTTGCATAAGAACAAGCTGTACCCTATTACACAATTGAAAGCTTTAGTGAATGGAACAACAATTTTTATTAGAAGGCCATCGAGCCGTCAATAGTTTGCTGCGCAAGCTTGCTCTTGGGATGGATCGCAAAGATTTAAACCATAAGATCATTCAGCTTACCGAGCAGATTTTTGGGCAGCGTATGGCTTCAATTTTACTGCTTAACTCAGAGTCTAAAACTTTACACCTTGAATATGCCCCAAACCTGCCTGATTTTTACAATCAGCAGATAGAAGGGGTTGGGATTGGTGCAGGGATTGGTTCTTGTGGCGAGGCGGCTGCACTCAAGAAAGCAGTGATGGTCTCCAACATAAATGCACACCCAAACTGGGCACCTTTTTTAGCCCTCACCAATCAAGCGAATCTGCATGCCTGTTGGTCGGTACCTATTATCTCGTCGCGCGGTAATGTGTTGGGTACCTTCGCTATTTATAGTCAGTACGTATCTGAACCGCATGAATTTGAGCTCGAGATCTTAGAACTACTGGCTTCCCTGTATTCGGTAGCACTAGAAAAGTTCGAGCTGGAGAATCAGCTTAACTTTTTCGCCAATCGTGATTCTCTAACCCATTGCTTGAATCGCCGCGCACTGTTCAATGAAGCTGAAAAAGTGTTGGCTAAGCGATGTTTTTCAGAAAAGGTGATGGCGTGTCTGTTTGTTGATGTCGATAAGTTCAAATCAATAAATGATACCTATGGCCATAGTTTTGGTGATGATGTGCTGTTGGCAGTTGCCGAAGTTCTTGATGAGGCAACCACAGCATGTGCCAAGATAGGGCGTTATGGTGGCGATGAGTTTGTGGTGTTCTCTTGCTTTGATGATCAAGAAAGTGTTGTTAGTTTCTACCACAGCTTAGAGAAAGCACTGCAACAAGCGCTTTATATCAATGATGTGCAGTTCTCAGTGAGTGTTGGGTTGTCTTGTGAGAAAGATCCTCAAGGATTAGACCAGTTGATCGCACAAGCTGATAAGAACATGTACCAAATCAAGCAAGCGAAGTCTCAGCGGTAGTAGATTGTAAAAATAGTAGTGAATTAGGAAATGCTAATGAGTGAAAATATCTGCCCTAAGTGCCAGTCTGAGCTAGCTTGGGATGGCAAGTATCACTGTGAAAGTTGTCAGGCTCACTTTACTAAAGTTGGGTTTTGCCCTGAGTGCAGCAGCCAACTTGAGAAGCTTCAAGCCTGTGGTGCGGCGAGCTATTTTTGTAATGCCGATTGCAACGAATTGAAGTCTAAGTCGAGAGTAAAATTCGAATTCCAACCAGCGGAATAGCCTTAAACAGCATGGTTTGAACGACCATCGGTGATGTTATACCAGAGACCCAATACCAAAGTGTTGGGTCTTTTTTGTATCTGATGAACAGGAATGTGTCATCTTGGTTCATTCTCATCGTCACTGCACCAGTATGAAACATAGTGACATGATTGCTCTGCACTTTATTGGTTTGGCTTGCTATTAAGTTTAATTAATACAAAAGCTTATAAATTTATTGATTGCTTTTTAAGTTTGGCACTCTTCTTGTAACTCTGTAATTGAATAACAAAAATACAATTATGGAGTAATATCATGAACAAGGTGTTCAATTTATCGCTAGCTGCACTGTGTACAACACTTTCATTTTCTTCTGCAACAGTGTTTGCTGCTGATGAGACCATCAAGGTCGGTGTTCTACACTCACTTTCTGGCACTATGGCGATCAGTGAGACAACGCTAAAAGATACCGTGCTAATGCTTATCGAAGAGCAGAATAAAAAGGGCGGTTTGCTTGGCAAGAAGCTAGAGCCTGTCGTGGTTGACCCTGCGTCAAACTGGCCGCTATTTGCTGAGAAAGCGCGTGAGCTTATCGAAAAAGAGAAAGTAGATGTGGTGTTCGGTGGTTGGACATCGGTATCACGTAAATCCATGCTGCCTGTTTTTGAAGAACTCAACAGCATCCTTTTCTACCCAGTACAGTATGAAGGTGAAGAGTCTTCTAAAAACGTTTTCTACACCGGTGCCGCGCCAAACCAACAAGCGATCCCTGCAGTGGATTACTTGATGGAAGAGCTTGAAGTTGAGCGTTGGGTACTTGCAGGTACCGATTACGTTTATCCACGTACCACCAATAAGATCCTTGAAGCCTACCTAAAAGATAAAGGTGTCGCAGAAGAAGACATCATGATCAACTACACGCCATTTGGTCACTCTGATTGGCAATCTATCGTTTCAGACATCAAGAAGTTCGGTGAAGCGGGCAAGAAAACCGCTGTTGTTTCTACTGTGAACGGCGATGCGAACGTACCTTTCTATAAAGAGCTAGGCGCTCAAGGCATTTCATCTGAAGATATCCCAGTTATTGCATTCTCTGTTGGTGAAGAAGAACTGTCAGGCATGGACACAGAACCACTGGTGGGTCATCTAGCGGCTTGGAACTACTTCATGAGTGTTGATACCGAAGCCAATGAAGAGTTCGTTGAAACGTGGCTGTCGTTCATCAAGAGTGAAAAGCGTGTCACCAATGACCCAATGGAAGCGCACTATGTTGGCTTCAACATGTGGGCTCAAGCGGTCACTAATGCAGGCACAACCGATCCTGAATCTGTGCAAGATGCCTTGATTGGTGTGTCTGTTCCTAACCTTTCTGGCGGCTACTCTACCATGCTACCAAATCACCACATCACCAAACCAGTACTGATCGGTGAGATCCAAGACGATGGTCAATTCGACATTGTTTGGGAAACCACTGGACTCGTTGCGGGTGATGCTTGGTCGAGCTACTTACCTGAATCGGCAAAACTGTTCTCTAGCTGGTCGAAGCCATTCTCATGTGGTGCGTTTAACGTCGAAACGAAGAAGTGTTCTGGCGGTAACTAGAGCGTCAATTCAGGAACATTGAGCCTTCCGGTTTGGGAAGAACGCGTCTGTTTAACGGGCGAAGCGAACGGAAGGCTCATCGTTTCAGGTAATAACCACTATCCACACATCCTCCAAGTAAAAATAACAATATCTAACTTGGTTGGTTAAGGAAGCAGGGATGAAAAACGTATTAAACGTATTTAAAGCGCTGTTGCTCATGGCAGTCAGTGCTCAGTTGGCTTTTGCTGGAATAACGGATGAAGCTAGCTTTACCAAGGCGCTAGTTGGTAAGAAAACATCGGATAAAGAATTAGCTATCGATTGGGTGATTGAGACGCAAACGGAAGATGTGTCGAAACCTATTTTAGATGGCTGGTTAAACGGAAACATTTACTACTTCAATGAGAAACAGAGCGAGCAGTACAAACAGCTCTACCTCATTCAAAACATCAAAACAGCAACGTCAGCTCAGTCTGTATGGACTGATTCAACCCTGAATATCGATAATGCTAGACAGTTTAAAAAGGTTCGTGTGAATAACAAACTTCGCGGGATCTTGCGCGGGGAAATTGCTTCTATTGGACTGAACAGCAGTAATCCTGATGTGCGTTATAAAGCTGTTTTGGATCTACTAGGGACTAAAGACGCTGACATCATCGAACGACTCACTGAACTCAGAACCAATGAATCAGATAGCAAAGTAGCCGAGCTAATGGATTTGTCGTTAGCCATTTCCACCTCTCTTAATAACAGTGCCACCACTGAAGATCGTGTTGCTTCAATTGAACGAGTTGGCGACTTCAAACATTCTGTGGTTCTGAAAACATTGAATCAACTACTGAGCAATGAGCAAGACCCAAAAGTCTTAGCAGCGGCAGAGCGTGCGATGGACGGTTATCAACAGAGCCAAGCACTCTATTCGGGTGTAGAAACGGTATTCTTCGGTTTGAGTTTAGGTTCGGTATTGGTGTTAGCGGGCATTGGCTTGGCGATTACCTTTGGTGTAATGGGCGTTATCAACATGGCTCATGGCGAGTTGATCATGATTGGCGCTTATACCACCTATGTCATGCAATTGTTGATGCCCAATCATATTGGTTTGGCACTGATACTCTCTATCCCTGCTGCGTTTATTGTTTCTGGTTTGGTGGGCATTGTGATCGAGCGAAGTGTGATTCGTCATCTTTATGGTCGCCCATTGGAAACCTTACTTGCGACCTTTGGTATCAGCTTGATCTTGCAGCAAGCCGTTCGCTCGATTTTCTCTCCTTTGAACCGCTCAGTGAGCACACCTGAATGGATGTCTGGCGCACTTCAATTGAACCCAATGTTGTCCCTGACTTACAACCGACTTTATATCATCCTGTTCTGTGGTTTGGTGTTTATGGGCTTATTAATGGTTCTGAAAAAGACACCACTAGGCTTACAGGTTCGTGCGGTTTCTCAAAACCGTGGCATGGCTCGTGCGATGGGTATTCGTTCTGAGCGAGTTGATGCGATGACCTTCGGTTTAGGCTCTGGCGTTGCGGGTGTCGCGGGTGTGGCACTTTCTCAACTGACCAACGTGGGTCCAAATATGGGGCAGGCATACATCATCGACTCATTCATGGTGGTGGTGTTCGGCGGTGTTGGCAACCTATGGGGCACGCTAGTCGCTGGCTTAAGCCTTGGTCTTTTCAACAAGATTTTAGAACCATGGGCTGGTGCGGTTCTCGCCAAGATTCTGGTACTGGTTTTCATCATTCTGTTTATTCAAAAACGCCCACGCGGACTCTTCCCGCAACGTGGTCGTGCGGCTGAAGGTTAAGGACAACATCATGCAGTCAAAATCATTTGTACTTTCGGCAATGCGTGGTGACAAAGGTGGCCAACTGACCATCCTTGCCATTCTTGCGGCCGTCATTCTTATCCCACTGGCTAACACCATGTTACCAAGTGGGCACCCGCTTCATGTCGAGACTTTCACTATCTCACTAATGGGCAAATACCTGAGCTACGCAATGTTGGCGTTGGCGCTCGATCTAGTGTGGGGCTATCTCGGAATCTTGAGTCTTGGTCACGGTGCTTTCTTTGCGCTTGGTGGTTATGCGATGGGCATGTACTTGATGCGTCAGATTGGTGACCGTGGGGTTTATGGTGATCCAGTCTTACCAGATTTCATGGTGTTCCTTGATTGGTCTGCGTTGCCGTGGTTTTGGCAGGGTTTTGATCAGTTCTGGTTTGCTTGTCTGATGGTGGTGCTAGTGCCGGGCGCGTTGGCTTACTTGTTTGGTTATCTGGCTTTTCGCTCTCGTGTGTCAGGGGTTTACCTTTCTATCATGACTCAAGCGTTAACTTACGCATTGATGCTGGCATTTTTCCGCAACGAGATGGGCTTTGGTGGTAACAATGGACTGACAGACTTCAAAGACATCATCGGTCTGAGCTTGCAGAGTGATGCGGTCAAGATAGGTCTGTTTGTCGCGACTGGCATTGCGCTTATTCTCAGCTACATTGCTTGTCGCATGGTGGTGACCAGTCGATTAGGTCGTGTGGCACTAGCGATTCGAGATACGGAATCACGCACTCGCTTTATGGGCTACGACGTCGATGGCATCAAGCTGTGGGTCTTCGTTCTTTCAGCGGTTATCGCGGGTATTGCTGGGGCTTTATATGTCCCTCAAGTTGGCATCATTAACCCAGGTGAATTTGCTCCGCTCAACTCGATTGAGATTGTGGTTTGGGTAGCCTTAGGCGGTCGTGCCACTCTGTTTGGTGCCATTGTTGGGGCATTGATCATCAATTACGCCAAGAGTTGGTTTACGGTTGAGTTCCCAGAGGTGTGGTTATTTGCTCTGGGTGGGCTATTCGTTCTCTCGACCATGTATTTCCCACAAGGTGTAATTGGCTTTGTCAGTGAAAAATGGCAGCAGCTACGCAAGGCATCAAATGGGAAAAGCCAAGATAAAGATAAGGATGATCAGCACAAAGCCAAGGAGGTGATCGCATGACCACATTTAATAGCGTAAAGGAATCGGTTCAGGCGTTTACTCGTCGAGACCAAGTGTTTGATTACCTTAAACCTGATATTCACCCCGCCATCGATACTCGCCATAACGTGCTGTTGTATGTGGAAGGCGTCAACAAAAGCTTCGATGGTTTCCAAGCGATAAACGATCTGAACCTCTACATCAATGAAGGAGAGCTTCGCTGCATCATTGGCCCCAATGGCGCAGGTAAAACCACCATGATGGACATCATCACAGGTAAAACTAAGCCAGATACTGGCGAAGTGTGGTTGGGTTCGAACATCAACTTATTGAAGATGAATGAAGCCGAAATCGCCAATGCAGGCGTTGGGCGTAAATTCCAAAAACCGACCGTGATTGAGTGTTTAACCGTGTGGCAGAACCTTGAATTAGCCATGGCCGGTGACCGCTCAGTGTGGGCGACTTTTACCGCTGTGATGTCTGGTGAACAGAAAGACAGACTGACCTCTGTGCTTGAGCTGATTCATTTAAAAGATGAAGCCGCGAATTTGGCAGGTAACCTGTCTCACGGGCAAAAGCAGTGGTTAGAGATCGGCATGTTATTGATGCAAAACCCTAGGCTATTGCTGGTGGATGAACCTGTTGCTGGCATGACTCACCAAGAGATGGACCGTACCTCTGAGTTACTTAACTCACTGGCAGGCAAGCACTCGGTTGTGGTAGTTGAACACGATATGGATTTCGTTCGTTCTATCGCAAGCCATGTCACCGTGCTTCATCAAGGTCATGTGTTGGCTGAAGGCACTATGGACCAAGTGCAGGCTCACCCTGAAGTTAAACAAGTTTATCTTGGAGAATAGGATGCTAGAGGTTAAATCAGTTAATCAATATTACGGTGAGAGCCACACGTTGTGGGATTTGGATATGCAGATCCCAGAAGGTAAATGCACGGTGCTAATGGGGCGCAATGGCGTCGGTAAAACCACGTTGCTGCAATGCATCATGGGGTTGGTTAAGGTCGAAAGCGGTGACATCTCATTATCGGGCGAGTCGCTTTTGAAAACCGATGCGGAAGATCGCGCTCGCCAAGGCATTGGTTATGTGCCGCAAGGCCGTCAGATCTTTCCGATGCTTACCGTTCAAGAAAACCTAGAAGTAGGTTTGCCGATTCGAGAAAAGGGCGACCGTAAGATCCCAGAGTTCATCTTCGATATATTCCCAGTGTTAAAAGAGATGCTGCATCGTCGCGGTGGTGATTTATCTGGTGGTCAACAGCAGCAACTCGCGATTGGGCGTGCGCTGGTGGTCAATCCAAAGCTATTGATCTTGGATGAACCAACAGAAGGTATTCAGCCCAATATCGTGCAAGAGATTGGTGACATCATTCGCATGCTCAACGAGAAGATGGGACTCACCGTTCTGCTTGTTGAACAGAAGCTGCCATTTGCGAGAAAGGTCGGTGACCGATTTTGCATTCTCGACCGCGGTCGTCAGGTAGCAGAAGGTGAAATGAAAGGGCTCAATGAGTCCTTGATTAAGGAGTACCTAACCGTATGAGCTCCCTATATTCTTCGAGTGAAGCAATAAACACTTCTTTAGCGGGAGTGTTGTCTCTGAATGAGACCATCGAGCAAGATATCCGAGACGGTTGGCAAGCGAGTTTAAACCTCACCTTTGTCGACCGTGGTGATAAAACCGTTTTAAAGAATCGTCAGCAGTCTGGTCCGCTTGCGGTGCAACGCCCCTTGTATCCTGATGGGGAAACGTGTCACACCTACTTACTTCATCCCCCCGGCGGAGTAGTAGGTGGTGACACACTCAATATTGAAGCGACCATCGAAAGCGGTGCGCATGCGTTGATCACTACACCCGGTGCGACCAAGTTTTATCGCTCAAACAACAAGTACGCCAAGCAGAAGCAGACCCTACGAGTGAAGAAAGATGCACGCTTGGAATGGATGCCGCAAGAAAACATCTTTTTCCCGAATGCACACGTTCGTTTAGACACTGAAATTCGCCTAGAAAAGGGTGCACAATTTTGGGGTTGGGAGATGCACTGTTTTGGACGTCCTGCACAGAATGAGGGATTCGAGCATGGTCACCTCGTTGGGAAAACAGAAATCTATCTTGATAATCAAAGGCTTCTGACTGAAGGTTTTAATTTTCACGGTGGCGATAAGTTAATGATAAATATGGGGTTACTTGATTATTCAATGATGGGGACTTTTTATATCACCTCAAATGAGAAGCAAGATTTAGAGTTGGTACAGAGCTTGCTCTTATCTATTACACAGCAAGCTTCACAGCAATCAGTTACATCAAAAACGTCGAGTGAACCCACATTAATATTGGGTGCGACTCAGATAGAAGGATTGATTGTGGTGCGAGCCTTGGGTAATTGGAGTGAAGATATCCTCCAGGCCTTTGGTCAGATATGGCAAGCAACTCGCTCTCATTTATGTGGTACGACTCCTGATTTACCAAGGATTTGGGCGACTTAGCGATTAGCCCTTTTTGTACCTAGGGTGACTTCCGACCCTAGGTACATTTTTTCAAGCTTGCTGTGATTGAATCCCACTTACTGCTCATGCGTTTTTGAGCAATAAGAAAACAACACTAACAGCGGGCGGCTAAATGGAATTAACACCAAGAGAAAAAGATAAGCTACTTATCTTCTGCGCAGGAATGCTGGCACAGCAGCGCAAACAAAAAGGCTTAAAACTCAACTATCCAGAATCTATTGCACTGATCAGCAGTGCCATTCTTGAAGGTGCCCGCGAGGGTAAAACCGTTTCAGAATTAATGGATTTTGGACGCACACTGCTTACTGTCGATGACGTTATGGAGGGGATCCCTTCCATGATCCCTGATGTACAAGTCGAAGCCACTTTTCCTGATGGCACCAAGCTGGTGACCGTTCATGAACCTATCGTGTAGGGAGAAGTAATATGGCTGGTTCAACAAAACAATACTCAGGATTCGTTCCCGGAAAAGTCGAAACCGCTCCCGGTGACATCACTCTCAATGAAGGCCGTGACACAACGTCCGTTAAGGTTCAAAACATTGGCGATCGTCCTGTTCAAATTGGCTCTCATTACCACTTCTATGAAGCAAACCCTTCGCTGATCTTTGACCGAGAAGCCACTAAAGGTTTTCGACTCAATATTCCTGCTGGTACTGCAACCCGCTTTGAGCCGGGTCAGTCGCGCAGCGTCGAGTTAGTGCGTTACGCCGGTAAGTTAGAGATCTATGGCTTCCAAGGAAAGGTGATGGGCAAGCTCTAAGCGCTCCCACGGAATAATGAAAATAACAAAGGATTGAACATGGCGACGATATCCAGACAGGCTTATGCCGAAATGTTTGGGCCAACAGTCGGTGACCGAGTGCGTCTTGCTGACACTGATTTATGGCTAGAAGTTGAAAAAGATTACACCGTATACGGCGACGAAGTGAAATTCGGCGGCGGCAAAGTTATCCGTGATGGACAAGGGCAAAGCCAACGTCCAAGTGCCGAAACTCCAGATTTGGTGATCACCAATGCGATTGTGTTGGATTACTGGGGCATCGTAAAAGCCGATGTCGCAGTCAAAGATGGTCGAGTTCAGGCATTGGGTAAAGCGGGCAACCCAGATGTTCAACCGGGCGTTGATATTGTGATTGGCCCGGGCACGGAAATTTTAGCCGGTGAAGGTTCAATCTTGACTGCTGGTGGTATTGATTCACACATTCATTTTATTTGCCCACAACAGATTGAAGAAGCACTGGCGTCGGGTGTGACAACCATGATTGGCGGTGGCACTGGACCAAACACAGGTACTAACGCGACCACATGCACACCGGGGCCTTGGAACATGCACCGCATGCTAGAGTCACTCGATCAATTCCCGATGAACTTTGGCTTGTTAGGCAAAGGAAATGCCAGCCAGCCAGAAGCTCTACGCGAACAAGTAGCGGCAGGTGCAGTGGGTTTGAAGTTGCATGAAGACTGGGGAACCACTCCCGCTTCAATCGATACCTGCTTAAATGTGGCTGACGAGATGGACGTACAAGTTGCGATTCATACCGACACTCTGAATGAATCTGGTTTTGTTGAATCGACACTTGGCGCAATCGGTGATCGCGTGATTCATACCTATCACACCGAAGGTGCGGGCGGTGGTCATGCTCCCGATATTATTCGTGCTGCAGGTGAGCCGAACGTTTTGCCCTCCTCAACCAATCCAACACGCCCTTACACCATCAATACCGTCGATGAGCACTTAGACATGTTGATGGTGTGTCATCACCTTTCACCATCAATTGCTGAAGATGTCGCGTTCGCCGAATCGCGTATTCGCCGTGAAACCATTGCCGCAGAAGACATTCTTCATGACTTAGGCGCGTTCTCGATGATCGCTTCGGATTCACAAGCTATGGGGCGAGTGGGTGAAGTAATAACTCGAACTTGGCAAACCGCGCACAAGATGAAAGTTCAGCGCGGCAGCCTAAAAGAAGATTCAGACTACAGCGATAACTTCCGATTAAGACGCTATGTCGCTAAGTACACCATCAACCCAGCGATCACTCATGGTATGTCTCATGAAATCGGCTCTATTGAAGCAGGAAAGCTGGCGGATTTAGTGTTGTGGAAGCCCGCTTTCTTTGGTGTGAAACCGAGTGTGATTTTGAAAGGCGGCATGATCGCCATGGCGCCGATGGGTGACCCAAACGCTTCAATCCCAACCCCTCAGCCAGTCCATTACCGCTCTATGTTTGGTAGCTACGGCAAGGCATGTCAAAACACATCAATGCTGTTTGTCTCTAAGGAAGCCAAAGCGCAGAACATCGATAAGCAATTGGGTTTGCAGAGCTTGATTGGCGTAGTAAGTAACTGCCGGAACATCAGTAAAGCCGACATGAAGCTCAACGATTGGATGCCAAAAATTGAGGTCGATTCTCAGACGTATCAAGTCCGCGCCGATGGTGAATTGCTAACTTGTGAGCCTGCTGAAGAACTACCAATGGCACAACGGTATTTTCTATTTTAAGAGCTCGGCTGAAGGCTTTTATTTTAGCGCTGAGCTGAAGGCTCTTGTTCTAGCTCTTAGCTAAGGGCTTTTAGGCTGAAGGCTCCTAATTTAAACGTTATAAATCTCACAAGGAGATTGAGGTAATAGCATGATTGAACTGACTCAACTGAATACTAAAATACAAAATGCACCGGACGGCTACTTAAGCCTGCCGATCGATAGCCGCATTAAAAGTCGTCTTAAGGTGATGCTCGATGACGGGCGTAATGCCGGCCTGTTTCTACCACGAGGTCATATCTTGCGTGGCGGCGAACAACTCTCAAGTGAATGTGGTTTAGTCGTGGAAGTGAAAGCGGCACCGGAAACCGTTTCGACTGTTTACTGTGAAGACTTGCTCCTGTTAACGCGAGTGGCATATCACCTTGGTAACCGACATGTTCCTCTGCAAGTGGAAGCGGGCTGGGTTCGCTATCAACACGACCATGTTTTGGATGAAATGGTCGAAGGTTTAGGCGCGAAGGTGACCACCGAGAAACAACCGTTTGAACCAGAAGGCGGTGCTTATGGCGGTCGCTCTGGTGGACATCATCACCATCATTAATCGAGTCATTGATGACTCACTAAACGATTTATATAACAACAAATATTAATAACTATAAACGCAAGGAACTCGCGATGAACTTTAAAACAGCTGCAGGCTTATGCACTTTCACAATAGCTTCTCTAACAACATCAACGATGGCTTTTGCTCACCCAGGACATGGGGCGCATTCAGTTCATGAGTCTCACTCGTTTATGTCTGGCTTAACTCACCCTGTGACTGGCATGGATCACCTAATCATGCTGATCGCTTTCGGTCTGTTAATTGGCGCACTGTCATTTTCCACCAAGACAAAAGCAGCTCTGATTGGCGGTGGATTGGTGTCTTTAGTGGTAGGGCTTATCGCAGGCCAAGCCTTAGGTTTCTCTGTGATTGTTGAGCCTGCCATTATCGCTTCTCTGTTTGTCGTCAGCTTATGTTTATGGCATGTATTCTCACCATCAACCAAGCGTGTAAACAGCGTATTAGTTGCTTCGATTGCTATGTTGTTCTTCCATGGTTACGCACACGGCGTTGAAGCCGCGAGCAACCTGACTCAGTTCGCAACAGGCATGAGTATCAGTGCTTTGGCTCTGATGGTTATCGGTACTTTTGTTGGTCGCGCGGTTTACTCTAAATGGTTGTCAGTCGGCGTGGCTTCAGCAAGCGCACTATTGCTGTTAGGCGCGTAGGCTCTCGAACTTATTTGATTCTGGAAGACTGAGGGCACGATTATGACCACAACAGAAAATGTAGCCGTCTATCGTCTGTTTCAATTGATCAGTCCATCGTTGCCGATTGGTGGGTTCACTTATTCGCAAGGCTTAGAGTTAGCAGTTGAAGCGGGGTGGGTGACCGATCGCAACAGCATGGAACAGTGGCTTAATACCATCGTCAGTTCCAGTGTCGCAACTTTGGAATTACCTATCTTAGAGCGTCTTTATCACGCGCTAGAAAAGGGTGAAATCGATGAGATTGAGCATTGGTGTAACTACTTATACTCAAGCCGTGAAACCAGTGAATTGCGAGCGGAAGAAAAGCAGCGTGGGCATGCATTGAACACCTTGTTGAAGCGCTTGGATATCGATATTTCGCTGGTGGATTCTGTTGATAGTCATCCAAACCAATTGTTGGGAATGTGTATGGCAGCTCAACATTGGGGTATTGATTTAGAAAGCCTCAAACAAGGTTATTTATGGAGTTGGCTTGAAAACATCGTTACCGCAGGCGTGAAACTGGTGCCTTTAGGGCAAACCGATGGTCAGTTGGCATTGATTAATATCACCAACACGTTTCCCGAGATCATTGAGAAAGCACGCACGATAGAAGATTGGATGATAGGCAGCTTTTCGCCTTCGATGGCATTAGCGAGTTCACTGCACGAAACACAATACACACGACTATTTCGTTCGTAGCGGTTAGCGCGAACGATGTAGCAAAAAGAATATAAGGAAGTAGACAATGGAAAGTTATAAGCAACCACTTCGAATTGGTATTGGTGGCCCGGTAGGGTCTGGTAAAACAGCGCTATTAGAAGTGTTATGTAAAGCGATTCGCAACAAGCTAAACATTGCGGTGGTAACCAACGACATCTACACACAAGAAGATGCAAAGATTCTCACGCGAGCAGAGGCTCTGGAACCAGATCGTATTATTGGTGTTGAAACAGGTGGCTGTCCGCACACGGCAATTCGTGAAGATGCGTCGATGAACTTAGCTGCCGTAGAAGAGCTTGCTAAGCTGCATAAGAACCTTGATGTGGTATTCGTCGAAAGCGGTGGCGACAACCTCAGTGCCACGTTCAGCCCTGAGTTAGCCGACCTTACTATCTATGTAATCGATGTGGCGGAAGGGGAGAAGATCCCACGTAAAGGCGGGCCGGGTATTACACGTTCTGATCTGCTAGTCATCAACAAGATCGATTTAGCACCGTATGTTGGTGCGTCACTTGAGGTGATGGAGCAAGACACACAACGCATGCGTCCAACCAAGCCATATGTGTTCACCAACCTAAAAGAGAGCCAAGGCTTAGACTTCATTATCAACTTTATTGTGACGGAAGGAATGCTGACCATGAAGGAGCCTTCTACGACTGAGTCGTGAGTAGGGAGTAAGGTTTGAATCCGTTCGTTTGCTTTTGAAGTCAATAGACACAAAAAAGCCCTGTCGATTATTCGATAGGGCGCTTTCTGGTTTTAAATGATTTTTAACGTCCTAGTTGAATCTAAAGCTCGCTCTTCGCGACGCTTGTTGTCACTTGCGACTCAATTACACCGTCTTCAACTTGAGTGGTGATCACTTCACCTACTTCTACGTCATTAATCGATGACACGGTCTTGCTCGATGCTGAATGAGTAATGCTGTAGCCACGCTTTAGGGTAGCAAGTGGACTAACGGTCTCTAACTTCTCGGCAGCCATGGCTAGCTGGTGGCGAGTGGTTAGCAGTGTTTTATCCATTGCATCCAATAGTTTTTGCTCTGAACGTTGTAGATGCAGTTTTTGTTCACCAAGGCGCTTTACTGGTGAGTTCAGCTGAAGCTGGTGCTGTTTACGTTCAACACGCTGTGCATGTTGTTTTAGGTATTGAGTCATACCACGACGCAAACGCATGTCTAGGTCATCAAGCTGCTGACTCTGCTTTTGCAGTTGGTAGCTCGGGTGTTGTTTCTCTAAGCGGTATTTCAACGTTTGAGTTGATTGCGCTTGTTTGATTAACACATGACGAATCGCACTGACTAAACGAGCACGTTTAGACGCATAAGCTTGCTCTTTATGACTGTTGTCACGGCTAACCAATTCAGCGGCTGCTGATGGCGTTGGAGCTCGCATGTCTGCGACGAAATCGGCTATAGTGACGTCAATTTCGTGGCCAACGGCGCTGATAATCGGTATTTGGCTTGCTGCAATTGTGCGAGCGACGATCTCGTTATTGAAACACCATAAGTCTTCTAATGAACCGCCACCACGACCAACGATCAATACATCACATTCGTCGCGCTCATTGGCACGTCCAATCGCTTGAGCGATCTTAATCGAAGCTCCTTCACCTTGTACCATGGTCGGATACACGATGACTGGCAATGACGGATCGCGTCTTTTCAGTATATCGAGAATATCGAAGAGGGCTGCGCCTGTTTTAGAGGTGATGACACCAACGCATTTAGGGTGTTCTGGGAGAATTTGTTTACTGGACTGAGCGAACAAGCCTTCCGCCGCCAAGTTCATCTTAAGTTTTTCAAACTCTTGCTGAAGCTTACCGTCACCCTCTGGCTGCATGCTTTCGATGATCAGTTGATAGTCACCACGCGGCTCATAAAGAGACAGACGTGCTTTGACTAGAACTTGATTACCGTTCTGGGGTTTAAAAGTCACACGGCGGTTATTGCCACGAAACATAGCGCACTTAACTTGAGCGCGGGAGTCTTTAAGTGTGAGGTACCAGTGACCAGAGACAGGTGCAGAGAAATTTGAGATTTCACCAACGAGCCAGACTATTCCCATTTCGTTTTCTAATAGGAGACGAACCTCTGAGTTGAGGCGAGAAACAGTAAAGATGTTTGGATTAGTCATAGAAGCACTATCTTTCCTTGAAGGAAGGTCTTTCTTGGAATATCACAGGGCGTGAGTATGGAAGATAGCGGCAATATAATACATAGCAAGGGGGTAAATGCAAATTAAAAATACAAAAATGTGTAGCCAAGCGATTTCGTTGGCCGTATAATCCGTCCGCAATATCTAATCCAAATGCAGTTTGATTTTCCTTAATTGGCTGCCCTCATTAGGCGAAACGATGAGATTGGATTGTTTCTTTTTACTCCTATTATTGTGAGATATTGCAAATGCTAAGAATTGCCAAAGAAGCGCTGACATTCGACGACGTACTGCTAGTGCCAGCACACTCCACCGTTCTCCCTAATACAGCTGATCTTCGCACTCAGCTGACGAAGAATATTTCCCTAAACATCCCAATGATCTCTGCATCGATGGATACTGTGACAGAAGCTCGCCTAGCGATTGCACTGGCACAAGAAGGCGGAATAGGCTTCATTCATAAGAACATGTCTATTGAACAGCAAGCTGAAATGGTTCGCCAGGTTAAAATTTACGAAGCAGGTGTGGTTTCTCACCCTGTTACTGTAAACCCTGACGCGACAATCGCTGATGTTGTAGCCCTTACTCAAAAACACGGCTTTGCCGGTTTCCCTGTTGTTACTGAAACAAACGAACTTGTTGGTATTATTACTGGCCGTGACGTTCGCTTTGTGACTGACCTTTCTAAGAAAGTTGATGTAGTAATGACGCCTAAAGCTCGCCTTGCTTCTGTTAAAGAAGGTGCAACTCGTGAAGAAGTTCAAGAGAAAATGCACGAAGCGCGCGTTGAAAAAGTTCTTGTTGTAAATGATGACTTCCAACTAACGGGAATGATCACTGCAAAAGATTTCCATAAAGCAGAACGTAAACCAAACGCTTGTAAAGATGAGCGCGGCAGCCTACGTGTAGGTGCAGCTGTTGGTGCTGGTGCTGGTAACGAAGAGCGCGTTGCTGCTCTAGTTGAAGCTGGCGTAGACGTTCTACTTATCGACTCTTCACATGGTCACTCTGAAGGCGTACTTAACCGTATCCGTGATACGCGTGCTGCATACCCTGATCTACAAATCATCGGTGGTAACGTAGCAACTGGCGCTGGCGCTCGTGCTCTTATCGAAGCCGGTGTTAGTGCGGTTAAAGTAGGTATCGGCCCGGGTTCAATCTGTACGACTCGTATCGTTACTGGTGTTGGTGTTCCTCAAGTAACAGCAATCGCAGACGCAGCTGAAGTGGCTAACGAATACGGTATTCCAGTAATCGCAGATGGCGGCATTCGCTTCTCTGGCGATATCTGTAAAGCTATCGTTGCTGGCGCATCTTGTGTGATGGTTGGGTCAATGTTCGCGGGTACTGAAGAAGCACCGGGTGAAGTTATCCTTTATAACGGTCGTTCTTACAAGTCTTACCGTGGTATGGGTTCTCTTGGCGCTATGTCTCAAGGTTCTTCTGACCGTTACTTCCAATCTGACAACGCTGCAGACAAGCTTGTTCCAGAAGGTATTGAAGGTCGTATCGCATACAAAGGTCGTCTAAAAGAGATCGTTCACCAACAGATGGGCGGTCTACGCTCAAGCATGGGCCTAACGGGTTCTGCAACTGTTGAAGACATGCGTACTAAAGCTGAGTTTGTTCGTATCTCTGGTGCGGGCATGAAAGAATCTCACGTACACGATGTTCAAATCACGAAAGAAGCACCTAACTACCGTTTAGGTTAATAATACGTCCAAACGTTTGAATAATGTGCTGATTTAGTCGGCACATTCTTATACCAATCGTAGTAAATAACTGGTCATCCTAGCTTGTTAAAAACCTCGATAACTTCGTTAGAATTTTTGATTGTAGAATAACTACTTATCAGAAAATTCTGCCTTGTTCTCAAGCTTTTTTTCTGCGCTATTCCTGAACACTTACTTACTGTGATTGGTATTATATCTACCGCCTGTTTTGTTTAGATAGTAATTCTCACAAAACATCGCCTTACAGATAACCTACGAAAACGTTTGCTTTATTTCTTGAAGAGTTAATCAGAGGTGAGTAAACTCGCCTCCGTTTTATCACATAGCCAATAAGACTGCTTACAATGACTAAAAATATTCATGACCAACGTATTCTAATTCTGGACTTCGGTTCTCAATACACACAGCTAGTAGCTCGTCGTATTCGTGAGATCGGTGTTTACTGTGAACTTTGGAGCTGGGACGTAGAAGAAGCGGATATTCGTGAATTCAATCCAGACGGTATCATCCTATCTGGTGGCCCTGAAAGTGTAACGGAAGAGAATTCTCCACGTGCACCTCAGTACGTATTTGATTCAGGTGTTCCTGTCTTCGGTATCTGCTACGGCATGCAAACTATGGCTGAGCAACTTGGCGGTAAAGTAGCAACGTCTACTGAGCGCGAGTTCGGCTACGCAGCGGTACAAGTAACGGGTGAATCTGCACTTTTCGCTGACCTTGAGACGACTCAAGATGTTTGGATGAGCCACGGTGACAAAGTGGTTGAAATCCCTGCTGATTTTACAAAAATCGCAGAGACAGACACTTGCCCATACGCAGCAATGGCAAACGAAGATAAGAAATACTACGGTGTTCAATTCCACCCAGAAGTAACGCACACTAAAAACGGCCTAAAAATGCTTGAGAACTTCGTTCTTAACGCGTGTGGTTGTGAAGGTCTGTGGACTTCAGCGTCTATCATTGAAGATGCAGTTGCACGCATTAAAGAACAAGTAGGTGACGACGAAGTTATCCTTGGTCTTTCTGGTGGTGTGGATTCATCTGTAGTAGCGATGCTTGCTCACCGCGCTATCGGCGACAAACTAACATGTGTATTTGTTGATAACGGCCTTCTTCGTTTAAACGAAGGCGAGCAGGTTATGGACATGTTTGGTGACAAATTCGGCCTTAACATCATTAAAGTTGATGCTGAAGAACGTTTCCTTAACGCTCTGGAAGGTGAAGCTGAACCAGAAGCGAAACGTAAGATCATCGGTCACGTATTCGTAGATATCTTCGACGAAGAGTCTAAGAAACTGAAGAATGCTAAATGGCTTGCTCAGGGTACTATCTACCCAGACGTCATCGAGTCTGCAGCATCTAAGACTGGCAAAGCACACGTAATCAAATCTCACCACAACGTTGGTGGTCTTCCTGATGATATGGAAATGGGTCTTGTTGAGCCTCTACGTGAGCTGTTTAAAGATGAAGTACGTAAGATCGGCCTAGAGCTTGGTCTTCCATACAACATGCTTTACCGCCACCCATTTCCGGGTCCAGGTCTAGGTGTTCGTGTCCTTGGTGAAGTGAAGAAAGAGTACTGTGACTTACTGCGTCGTGCTGATGCTATCTTCATTGAAGAGCTTCACGCTGCTGACCTTTACCACAAAGTATCTCAAGCATTCACGGTATTCCTACCAGTACGTTCAGTTGGCGTAATGGGCGATGGCCGTAAGTACGATTGGGTTGTATCTCTACGTGCTGTAGAAACTATCGACTTCATGACTGCTCACTGGGCACACCTACCATACGACTTCCTAGGTAAGGTTTCTAACCGTATTATCAACGAAGTTAACGGCATTTCACGTGTTGTTTACGATATTTCTGGTAAGCCACCAGCAACTATCGAGTGGGAATAATCTCTTAGAGATTTAACCAGTTTTGATTTAGCTATTATTTGACTTAGCCATGATTTGACTTAGTTATTAAAAGCCTCGAACTCAGTTCGGGGCTTTTTTATTTCTGACTCAGGGTATTAAAAGCTTATAGCTGACAACTAAACACCAAATCAGTTGGAAACTAGATATCAGCTCAAGAAACCATGAGACGCTTTGTTGTGTTGAGCTATATATCAAAAAGATCACTCGCACTTTTTATAAATTCACACCGCTACAGCTAGGCCATTTCACATGTGAAGCATACTCTTTGATGGACTTATTAAGGACAGATAAGAGAATTCATCATGTTAAAAATCAAATATTTGGCGACAGTGCTCGGCTGCACATTGGCAGCGCAAAGTCATGCGTCTTTGAACATCCAACCTGATCCGCAAAACCCGAATGGTTACCTTGTTGAAAAGTCGGCCCTACAAGCTGCTGAACAAGCGAAAACATCCGATCCTATGTATGCGATCTGGTCACAAGCATTACAGACTCGTCCCAATAGTATTGTTGAAGCGATAGAACCGGGCTTAGCCTCGAATCCTGAAAACGTGAAACGAGTCGAGCGTGTATTCCCCCAATCTGAATGGGATTTCCTCACTCAGATGGCAGCGCCAGAATATACTTACACTCGCTTCTTACGTGCGATTGGCAAATTCCCAGCCTTCTGTGGAGAGTACACCGACGGCCGTGACTCCGACGCCATTTGTAAAAAATCCATCATTACGGCCTTTGCTCACTTCTCACAAGAGACGGGCGGTCACATTGCGATAGACAACACCTCTGATAATCCATTAGCTCTCGAAGAGTGGCAGCAAGCGCTGGTGCATGTTCGTGAAATGGGTTGGTCTGAAGGCCAAGAAGGTTATACCACGGGTTGTGGTCAGAACGATTGGCAGAATGCACGTTGGCCATGTGCCGCGGGGCAGGGTTACTTCGGACGTGGTGCTAAACAGCTTTCTTACCATTTTAACTACGGCGCGTTCTCGGAAGTGATGTTTGATGGTGATGCGACGGTCCTATTGAATAATCCAGGCTTGGTTGCTGACTCTTGGTTGAACTTGGCTTCTGCTATCTGGTTCTTCCTTACGCCTCAAGCTCCTAAACCAGCCATGCTGCACGTGATTGACCGTACTTGGACTCCCTCTCAACGCGAATTGGATGCAGGTATTGGTTATGGATTTGGTACCACGATCAACGTGATTAATGGTGGTATTGAATGTGGTGAGCAAAACAAAGATAAAGGCCAACCCGTTAACCGTATTCGTTACTGGGAAGGGCTAGCGGCGCACTATCAAATTCCGGTAGAAGCGGATGAAGCCAATACTTGTTGGCAGCAAACGCCTTACGGAAGCTTGAATCTCAACGGCGCGACTGATGTGTTGTACACCAACTGGGATGGCAACTGGAAATACTACGCAGACCGCCCTGAAGGCTACTCATTTGAATGTGAGTTGGTTGGATTCCAAACGGCATATTCAGCACTAGTGGCTGGCGATTACGAGAAGTGTGTGACGAATTTTTATGGTTCTCATGCGAGCTGGCCTGAAGTGAAAGTGGTCGATAAGCTGGATCCGGTAGACCCTGGGACTGATCCGGGTGGTAACGGTTGGAGTGCGACCAAGGTTTACAACGTGGGCGACCAAGTTACTCACAACGATGCAACCTACGAAGCGAAATGGTGGACACAAGGGGATGACCCTGCGAGTGGAGGCCCTTGGAAGTTGATTGCTGGAGAGCCAACACCACCCGTAGTCACCGATCCTACACCTGTTGATCCTGCTCCGGTAGACCCAACACCAGTTGAACCACCTGTTACCGAGCCGCCTGTCGTCGTTGACCCATCGGTGTTTATCACATGGCAAGCGGGCGTTAGCCAAGTGAGTAACGGTGACAAGGTGACACATAACGGCAAGTGTTTCGTGGCTAAAAACGGCCCGGGTGTATGGGAAAGCCCTGTTCAGTCGAATTGGTTCTGGGATGAAATTAGCTGTAATTGATCGTCTGAATACTGAAAAGCGGTCTAACCGACGAGTTCAGTAGTACGACCATAATGATATAAATAATCAAAAGCCGAAAGTTTCTACTTTCGGCTTTTTTTCGTTTCGAACTTGGCTATCTAAGGAGGGCTATTGGTCTATTTGGCTATGTTGAAGCGCATTTAAAGACTAATTATCCAGTTAGAGGATAAAGTTCTGTACAAATGATGGTTGTGAATTTATATTCAAATTTAATTTATATTTATTCTTTTTATTTTAGGGTTAAGGTGTACCTATGGAACAGACAGATATCACGTCACTCATCCCCATTGTTATTACTTTGGTGTTGTCGTTGGCGACAAGGAATGTAGTGATAGGCCTTTTTGCTGGCGTGCTGAGTGGTGTGGCGATGCTGACTGGCATGTTTAGCGAACTTAACCCACTTGATACGTTTGGTACCATGGTGAAAGGTTACTTAGTCCCTCAACTTACCGACAGCTATAACGCAGGTGTCATTATGCTGTTGGTGTTCATCGGTGGCTTTGTTGCTCTGATGGAGAAGTCGGGTGGTGGTGTTGCGTTTGCAAAACGTGTTACTCAATGGGTAAGCAACAAATGCCAAGCTCAAATCTCAGCATGGTTGGGTGGAATCGTTATATTTTTCTCAGACTTAGGTACTCCGTTAATTGTTGGCCCTGTTTTTCGTCCCCTTTTCGATAAACTGAAACTCTCAAGACAGAAGCTAGCATTCATCATCGACTCAACCTCGTCGCCCGTCGCTATTCTTATCCCTTTCATTGGATGGGGCGTTTACATCATGAGTCTGATTCAAAAAGAGTTCACGGCGTTGAATGTCAACATGTCTGATTGGGATGCCTTCATCGGTGCGATTCCTTTTCAGTTCTACGCATTCCTCGCGATTTTCATTGTCCCGTTAGTGTCCGTTAAAGGTTTAGACTTTGGGCCAATGGCAAAAGCCGAGCGTGATTGCCAAGCGGGAATCGATACTGGCGTGAATAGCGAATCACTGAATCCGTTCTCGCATAAAAATGCAAAGGCATCTTTTGTTTGGGCACCGTTGTTAGTGATGCTGGTGGTGTTGTGTGCCATGTTGGTTCCTCAAGGCTTCCCATTCCAAAAGGTCGCGGGTTCATCGTTCAGAGCAGCTTTATCATCGGCTTATTTCTTTGCGGCGATTACCTTGATCTCGCTAATGGCTTACTACGGTGTAAGAAAGCTTTCAGATGGTGTTTCAGTGTATTTAAAAGGCATGGGAAACATGATGCCAGTTGCGATCATCTTGGTATTGGCTTGGGCGTTAAGTACAGTCGGTAAAGAGTTGGGCGCAGCGGCTTATATTGCCGAGCAAGCACAGAGTGGTTTCCCTTATTGGCTAGTGCCTGCGGTCGCTTTTTTGTTGTCGGCTATTATTTCATTTGCTACTGGTTCGTCGTGGGGAACCTTCGCGATAATGATGCCATTGGTTATTCCAACCGCGATTGCGATTGATGCACCGCTACTCGTCGCAATTGGCGCAGTGTTGTCTGGTGGTTTATTTGGTGACCATTGCTCACCGATCTCTGAAACAACGATTCTTTCTTCAACAGGGGCTGGGTGTGATCAGTTTGAACACTTCAAGACACAGCTTCCTTATGCGTTGATGAACGGCTCTATCGCTTTGGTCAGTTTTGTAGTGGCAGGCTTTACTGGAAGTGCATTGGTTGTGTTGGGCGCTCTTGTTGCTCAGCTTATCCTTGTGACTCTGTTAGCTAAACGAGATGTGAGTAAAAACGCTTCTTCAGAAGTTCAATCTCAAGTGTCTGAATCTAAACCACAACAAGCGTAATTTAAGATTACAAACGAGGGAGGAGATTCCAGATATCTCGTCCCTCGATTCTGGAATGACGATCTAATGAATAGATACGGGATGCGAGTAAACGGGTAACGAAAGCTCGCCCTCTGTTGCCTACGTTTGCTATTTAGGGGGGCGCTTTACTCAAATCTAAAGACTCTTTTCGCATCTCGTATCTCGCATCTTTTTTTATAGCGTGATAGGGAACCTGCTTATTTATAGTTCCTATGAATCAATCTGCGCCGTTATGAAACTAATTTTCCATAAGATCATTTCTACAACCTTAGTTTGCGTTAACTTGATTATCCTTTATGGCGGTTTATAGATTAAAATTTTCTTACAAATTTTATCGATTTTTTTTAATCAACCACTTTAATAAGGTAAATTCGCAATGTCGACCAAACTAGCTAACCCAGCGCCACTAGGCTTAATGGGTTTCGGTATGACCACTATTCTTCTTAATATCCACAACGCAGGTTTCTTCCCAATGGATTCAATGATCCTTGCGATGGGTATTTTTTACGGTGGTTTGAGCCAAGTTATCGTGGGCACAATGTGTTTCAAACGTGGTGACACGTTCGGTACAACTGCATTTACTTCTTACGGTCTGTTCTGGTTGTCTTTGGTTGGTTTGATTGTAATGCCTTACATGGGTCTACCAGCAAGCCCTGCAGCATTCATGGGTTGGTATCTACTATTATGGGGCATCTTCACAGGCTTCATGTTCATCGGTTCTCTATGCTACCCAGTAGCGAAGCAGGTAGTATTCGGTTCACTCACTATCTTGTTCTTCCTACTTGCAGCTCATAATTTCACGGGCAGCTCTTTGATCGGCACTATCGCTGGTTTTGAAGGTATCTTCTGTGGCGCTTCAGCTATCTACTTTGCAATGGCACAAGTAATCAACAACGAATACGGCCGCACAGTACTGCCTGTTGGTGAGAAGAAAGCACCTCAAATGGCAACACAAGAAATCGCTGCTTAATGCTCTAACTTGGGAACAGTTAGTTTGTTATAAGCCGTTTATTGGTTATGAATAAAACAAAAGGGGTTAGCTGAAATGGCTAACCCCTTTTTTATGCGTTATTAATAGCGCTATTTGTTTAGGTAATCTTAAGCTGAAGGTTGCTCTACAGGTTTAGTGTCTGCAGCTTCTGCTTCAGGAGACTTACCTGTTTTACGCTTGTACTTTTCTTCCCAGTAAGTAGCACCTTTAATGCCTAGTTTTACAGGGTTGAATGTGTACTCAGTCACACCTTGTTTCTGCTGTTCTTCGTAGTCTGCTAGAGCTTTAAGCGCAGGCTTAGACATGAAGAAGATGATCAGAATACCAACGATGTTTAACCATGCCATCAAGCCAACACCAACATCACCCATTGCCCATGCAAGGTTAGCTGTTTTGACTGTGCCATAGAAAACCGCAGTGATAAGAACAAGCTTAAGTACGAACATCATGCCAGGGATCTTGATGGTACGACGTAGGTAAGCAATATTCGTTTCTGCGATGTAGTAGTAAGCAAGAATCGTTGTAAATGCGAAGAAGAACAGAGCAAATGCGATGAATGGCTTACCAATACCTGGTAATGCACTTTCAATAGCAAGCTGTGTAAATACAGGACCATTCGCACCAATGTTTGCTGCTAAGTTCTGAACAAGGAACACGCCTTCAGCGCCGCCGTGAACGTTGTAAGCACCAGTGATGATGATCATGAACGCTGTAGCAGAACATACTAGAAGAGTATCGATGTAGATAGAGAACGCTTGTACCAAACCTTGCTGAGCTGGGTGATCGACATTTGCCGCTGCTGCCGCGTGAGGACCAGTACCTTGACCTGCTTCGTTTGAGTAAACACCACGCTTAACACCCCAACCAATTGCAGCACCAAAGCCCGCCATAGGTGTGAATGCATCGCCAAGAATCATTCCGAAAACAGCTGGCACTTGGCCGATGTTTAGCAAGATGATAACGAACGCGATAATGATGTAAGCCAATGCCATGAATGGAACAACAATTTGTGTGAAGTTCGCGATACGTTTAACACCACCAAAGATGATGAAAGCAAGGATGATAGCAACAACAGTACCAGTGAAAATTTTAGCGAAACTGAATGTACCGATAGCTGTTTCAATCATGTCGCCTGAGCCAAATGCAGCTTCTACAGCATTACCTATACTGTTTGACTGAACACCTGGAAGCAAAATACC
This sequence comes from Vibrio sp. G-C-1, assembly GCF_021728015.1. Lineage (NCBI taxonomy): Bacteria > Pseudomonadati > Pseudomonadota > Gammaproteobacteria > Vibrionales > Vibrionaceae > Vibrio > Vibrio sp. G-C-1. Next base: position 79,552 of record NZ_JAKKCR010000013.1, read on the forward strand.
ACATGCAAAAATAGTCGAGATAGCGAAGATCCATGCGTACCACTTCTGGCCCATTGCTTTTTCAATGTAGTAAGCCGGACCGCCACGGAACTGGCCTTCGTCTTCTTCTTTGTAGATTTGCGCTAGCGTAGATTCTGCGTAAGCAGTCGCGGCGCCAAAGAAGGCTACAACCCACATCCAAAAGACTGCACCTGGGCCACCGAAACCGATAGCGGCAGCAACACCAGCAATGTTACCTGTACCTACACGGCCAGATAGCGAAACGGCAAGAGCTTGGAAAGACGAGATGCCTTTTGCAGAGCTTTTACCTGATAGTAGCAAGCGCCACATTTCAAAGAAGTGACGGATTTGAACAAATCGAGTCATGATGGAGTAGAACAAACCTGCACCTAAACATAGGTAGATAAGTACTGGGCTCCAGATTATTCCATTCAAAAAATCAACGAATGACTGCATGAGTATTTTCCCTGTTAGTTTTACTTATGATTGTTTTTCGAACAACACAATACTTCACTTGTAACCCAAGTGTTAAATTATTTAACTGCGCATTAGGATTACTGTGACATAAAGCAAGTTACAGAGGGGGTTTGTTAACGCTTAGTTCTAATTCGATAATCGTTCCATTTAATTTCATATGCAACTGCATGTGCTCATTGGCGTTTTGCAGAGTGAATAAATAGTGATTAATACAAAAATAGAAATTTTAGCCATGCAGAAGAGACAAATTCGAGAAAAACAGCGGTTAAAATCGCTTAGCATGAACGGCTGATATATGAGTGGTGAGATGGATTTGATTGGAATATATCACCTGCATAGAGTGATCTCGCAGGCCTAAGAAACTGCGTATTTGAAGGCTCGAGAATTCTGGCCTTCATGTTTACTGAGTGAAAGTGGCTAGTTTGATGCGTGTTTCAAACAACCACAAACCCTCGCTCCTCTAGTTCTTGAGCGAACTCAGACTGAGTATTTGGCTCACCGTGAATCAAATGCACCTCTTTCGGTGGTGTCGCGATACCTTCTATAAATCGGTAGAGATCCTCTTTATCGGCATGAGCCGAGTAGCCAGACATGCCATGAATTTGAGCATTGACCTCAACGTCTTTTTTATCAATAGAAACCTGCATTTCGCCTTGTTGCAGTTCTCGCCCGAGCGTTCCGTGCGCTTGATAGCCCGCTAAAACCACATCGGTTCGTTTATCGGGAAGCAAGGCTGATAAGTAGTTCATTATCCTGCCGCCCTGACACATCCCAGAAGCTGCAACCACAATCGCGGGTTCACCTGTCGACTTGAGGCGGTTAACGATTTTCTTGTGCATTCTATGCCCATCAACAGTAATGCATTGTTCAAAAGCGAGTGGGTGACGTTTCAGTTCAAGACGCTGCTTTGCTTCTTGTCCCCACAACTCTTTAAAGCGTCGGTAGGATCGCGTTACTTTATCTGCCATAGGCGAATCGAGGATGATAGGAATATCGGCGCTGAGTTGATGCTCAAAGACCAGATTTTCGATATCAAACAGCAGTTCTTGTGTTCTGCCGATGCTAAAAGCCGGAATTAAAATAATGCCACCATCAAGCAGCGAACGATCAATGATCGCCTTTAAGCGCTCCGATCGCGTTGCAATATCGTCATGTTTACTGGTGCCGTAAGTTGATTCGATAAATAGGTAATCGGCTTGTTGTGGTGGCAGAGGATCGGGCAGCAGTGGTGTGTTAGTTGGGCCTAAGTCGCCAGAGAAGACTACGACCTCTTGGCTTGGTAACTTAATCTCTATATAGGCCGAACCTAAGATATGCCCTGCAGGTTGAAAACGGGCATACAGAGTATTTGGCCTATGATGATCCTTTCCGTCGTTTTGCTGTGTGGACGTGATGGGAAACCATTCCCCGTAAGGCTTGGGAGCTATCAACGAATGAATCTTTTTGAGTATCAGCTTCGATTGTTTATTGCTGAGCCCTTGTAGTTTTAACCCATCCTCAATCATTAAAGGCGCGAGTTCGGCGGTGGCTTGCGTGCAATAAATAGGTTGGTTAAATCCCCTAGCGAGTAACCAAGGTAATCGGCCAATATGATCAATGTGGGTATGGGTCAGCAGCAGAGCGTTGAGGTGGGACGTTTCAAATTCAATATCAAGAGGACGTGCGTCCGAACCTTGAAAAAGGCCACAGTCGATGAGCACCGCTTGGCCTGAATCTCTTAGTTCGTGACAAGATCCTGTGACAGTATGTTTTCCGCCATGGTGAATCACTTCCATCGTTTACTCCCATTGCTCTTTAAAGCCATTAACGCCTGTTTTTATTTTGCGGATAAGCGCCGGCATGTAAAACAAGAACAATGAGAGTTGCGATCGTTAAGTGTCTTTTAAAGTAATTGAGCGATGACTCAGTGTATTCGTTGCGAGTTAGCTCTTGTTCCTTCTGTGACTACCTTGTTAGCGCGTAGAAGAACGGTCTGAATCCAGCTCTGGATTTTGTTGAGCCTCTATACGAGCCACTTCGGCATCAAGCTCTGCTATTTTTTCAGCCATGATTGCGTGACAGCGATTAGCTAGTTCTCTAGCGTCGCTGATCTTGTATCCAGACACATCGATAGGTTCAAGCATCTCGGTGATCACAATGCCATTATTAACTCGGTTGAGGTCAATCTTATTGTATGTGGTGCTGGTACACATCGGGGTGATAGGTACGCCAGCTTCAATCGCCATTCGAAAAGCGCCCGTTTTGAATGGCAGTAGTCCACGCCCTTTACTGCGCGTTCCTTCAGGGTAAACCCAAACAGACAGATCTCGCTGATGAATGGCTTCTGCCACTTGCTTGATCGTATCGCGTGCTTTGGATTTATCTTCGCGGTTAATCATGATGTTACCTGTGATCCAATACAGCAGACCAAAGAAAGGCACATACAACAAATCGCGCTTGCCTAAAGAAACGGTACGAGGCCTTAGCATCCCAGGGTCAGTCACAAAGTCTAATATGCTTTGGTGGTTAGAGATGTAGACGCTTTTTTCTGACGTTGGCGCATTGTCTAGGCCACGCTGCACCAGTTTCACACCGACGATCTTTTGTAGTTGATTGAACCAACGGCAGAAAACGTACACATGCTTAGGGTTCTTGGGGCTAAACAAGCAGTAAACAAAAGCACAGAGGGTGGTGAAAATAATAAACACCGTAGCCAAAATAATACGAAGAACAGCAAGCACAATTCACTCCTTACTCACGACAAGATTGCAGTGATTAAATAGTTTTAGATGCTTGAAGTTTTCACTCTATTTAACCGAATTGCAACAATTAACTGTTATAGGGTGTGATTTTTAGATCTTCATATAAAACAAGGACTAACAATGGGTGTTTGACACGATCATCGAGCTTACACGTGTTCACCAGTAGGTAGGCATGTTCACCAATACTGTTTATTTGGATCCGACTTTTCTATCCATTCAGGATCTTGACGCGACTCTAAATAGAGTTGTAGGCCGTTATAAGACATGAAAGCCGCAGGGCCACCAAGATGCTCGAAATAGTCAAAATAATCATCCTCGAGCGCGCAAAGGTGAGCTAAATCTTTAACGTTATTCATCATTGCCCATTGAATGGCAAATACAGGCGCTATTGAGCCAGAGATACTCACTTCTTCGACATTCGGGTTGAACAGTGAGTTGGCTTGTTCAAGCAGTATCTCTTCTTGCTCAGACTCTTGCTGTAACACCTCTTCGACGATCTCTGAGCGTTTGGTATTAGAGACATTCTTGTTCAGCTTGGCGATTCGAAGCGCGTAGCTAAAACGGTCTGTTGAAACGATGTCGACAAGTTGCGATAGCAGCTCTTTGTCTACGCCCGCAGCCTTAGTGAAATAATCGATACATGAATTGATTGAAGCATAGCGAGTACCGTCGAATTCAAAGCCACTGGTTTCGTCGTAGACCTCTATTACAATGTCATCAACGGACAAAGGCCAACCTTTATAGTCGATTCGCTGTTTGGCTATTTGATACATCTTCCAAGCACTGCGCCCAAACCCGCCAAGTGTCGAGCCTGAAAAATCAGAATCAATAAGCTCTTGCTCCGTCCAGTTCTCACCGATGCCTAGGTGCTTTGCGTACTTATCGATGAGTGCGTGTTTTATCTGATCGCGCACAGCCCAAATTGAGGTTAGATCCTTTGCATACCTAACACTCGCGCACTCCTTGCAAGCTGGCAGTGCAATCGGTGAATAGTCTACCTTGGCAATAGCTTGTGCAGTCTTAGGGAATTCAACAACATCATTGGAAGGTTCACCACAAAACCAACAGGTGTGGCGCAGGTTGAATGGGATGTCTATGTGTGAGTATGTGGTCATTAGTCTTTTATCGGCTGGGTGCTTGAGGTTGATTTAATTATCAAAACAATTATCCCTGTTCGGGCTTGTCCTTGCACGCTGTTATTGGGTCTTCTGACTATATTTAACCAACGACAATAATAAAATCAACGCAATTCGGAGGCTGTGTATGCTGTTTATTCTCGCTTTGCTCTGCATCTTTCTGGTGGGATACCTCGCCCAAACTACCGGCCTTTGCATGGTTCGGGGCGTTAAAGAGGCGACAAGCGGATCACCAATTTTGATTGTCGCGATTGTATTTAGTGGCTCATTGGCTTGGGTGTTTATGGCATTAGGATCGGCAGTGGAAGGGCGAGCTTTATCTTCTGCGTTTTGGCCGAGTCTGTTTTCATTGTTCGGCGGTTTTTTATTTGGTATCGGAGCGGCAATTAATAGTGGTTGCGGCGTTTCGACGGTCAGTCGTTTAGCTCGTGGCGAAGTGGTTATGTTGGCGACCATATTAGGGTGGTTTGTTGCTTGGTTGTTGTTTGCTCCAGTTTTGCCGACGGAGTTAAAAGGATCTCGGTTGGTATTATCTGATTTTTCCCGATATGCATTCCTTGGGATCATTTCGTTCATTATTGTGGTGAGTTACTACTTCATGAATGCAGTAAATCGCAAGTTATGGTTCTCAATGTTGGGGATTGGGTTAATGGCAGGCTTTGTTTTCACGTATGAACTGCACTGGACGCCAAGTGGTTTATTGAAATCTATGGGTACTTCACTCTGGCATGGAAGAGTGGAAGATTGGCCAAGCAGTGAGCGCTTTATATTGATGATCTCGCTGTTAGTTGGAATGGTTAGCGCTGCGTTATTTACTGGATCCTTTTCTTTGAGGTTGAGCTCTATACGTCGATTGGGCAAGCACTTAGTTGCGGGTGTGCTTATGGGCTTTGGAGCCGTAATGGCCGGTGGCGGGAACGATACTCAGCTATTAGTGGCGATGCCAGTGCTGTCGTTGGCGGGTGTTTTTTCTGTGTTGAGTATCATTGTGGGTATATATACCGGAGTTAAGTTGATTCAAAGCCGATAGTTAGCGACAGTACGTAAATAACATGGGCACGTAATTTGAGAACACAATGAAATACATCGGAATTGATGGCTGCAAGGCGGGTTGGATCGCTTGGATTATCTCTGGCAATGAGCCACCTACGTTCAAAGTAGTAAACACGCTCGATGAGTTGCTTGATGATCTTACGGGAGCAACAACGTTAATCGATATGCCTATTGGCTTTAGCGATTCACAGACTCCGGATAGATTATGCGATAAAGCAGCAAGGCGCTTTCTCACCAGTAAGCGTGGCTCTTCCGTTTTTCCTGTTCCGTGCCGCGAGGCGGTTTATCAAACCGATTACATTGCGGGATGTAATGCCAATGTGGAGCAGCTTGATAAGAAGTTTTCTAAGCAGACTTGGGGAATTGTGCCCAAGATCCGCGAGCTTGATGAGCTCATTGAAATTCATCCCAATCTTTCTATCAGGGAATCACATCCTGAGGTGGTATTTGCAGCTTTGAAAGGCGAACCGCTGACGTTTTCCAAACGAACACTAGAAGGCAAAGAGGAACGGCTTTCTATTATTCAGCAACTCGCCCCTCAATGGTGTGGCCGCTTGTCGTTGGACATTTCAAATACCAAACGTAAAGACGTCGCGATAGACGATATTTACGATGCGTTCGTACTTATGTTGGTTGCCTATTACGCTCCGCAATTATCGACCTTACCTGAGCCTTCTGATGTTGGTAGAGAAGTGGATGTCGACCAGAACGGACGAGTTCGAGAGATTGTTTATTGGAACAAAACGCGCTAACAAAGCGTGCGCTCAACTTGGCTTAATATGCTATTTTCTAACTTATGCTATTTTCCAACTTCTGCTACTTTTCACTCTTACTATTTTTGAGTCTTTGATATGAAACGTTTTATTGTCGGCTGGCTGGCCATTGTGCTCAGTGCTGCGACTTATGCCCAAGTTGCTCCTATATCTCAATGGCAATGCGACATGATGAAAAAGAACAATGTCTTGAGTAATGGTGCGCCCGTTGGTTGTGAGCGACTATCCAAGGTGGATTTCGATTTCATTAATTTCAAAGGGGAAATGCAACAGGGCAATATGATCGTGCTTGATGTTATTGCGCCTGCTGTTGAACAAATCTTTTCAGAGCTTAAACAGCGCAATTTTCCTCTTCATTCTGCTCGCTTAATGCGTGAATTCAGAGGTGACGATAACGCCTCAATGGACGCGAACAACAGCAGTGCGTTTAATGCTCGTCCTATTACAGGCGGAGGAGGTTGGTCGAAGCATGCCTATGGTGTGGCGATAGACATCAACCCAGTTCAAAATCCTTTCTTAGAGTTCGATAGCAACGGAAAAATAACGGTAAAGCCTTCACAATCTGCGACAAGTTATGTGAACCGTACTCGCTTTCGTGCGCGTGATGAAATAGAACGCAGCGGCATGGCAGAAGATGTGGTGGATCTGTTTGCCCATCACGGATTTATGATCTGGGGAGGGGATTGGAATAGCCCCATCGATACTCAGCACTTTGAGGTCGGCTCAAGAAAGTTTGTTAACCAACTGCTTTCTAAACCCCAACCTGAAGCCAAGGTGTTATTTGAGCGCTACGTCGAATCTTATCGACAGTGCTATCTCAAAAATAAAGGTGAGGACGCAGAAAAAGCTCGAGCTATCTGTGCAAAGAAAACAGTCGGGACTTTTTAGTGCTATGTTTATCTAGAACCGTTTGTGTTTTAGCAAGTTAAACTCGCTTCAGGTGTGTTTTGAATCGCTAAGGTCAGCGCTTGTCGTTGGCCTTTTTTGTATTCATTTCTTCAATAGAACACCGAGCATTGAAAAGGTTATTGGGTATCCATTAGTCAATAATCGATAAGCGAATGCAGCGCAAAGTCATCGGTTTGTCATTGAAAAACTCATAGCGTTAACGTTTTGTGAGAACCATTACTGGTGGGGGAACTCTTTACCGAATCGCCAGTATTATTAGTGAACTGATCACAACGGACCAACTAATGAAAAAGATACCTTTGGCTCTAACTCTTTTAAGCACCCTACTTTTTTCACAATATACTTTGGCTACTGATACTTCACCTACCACTCAAAACCCGACTTACGAACTCGATGGTAAGGCGGTATTAGGCCGTACTGAGAATGTATACCTCTCTAGCGTTCAAGGGCTAAAAGACGTTCCTTTCATTGGCAAAATCGACACTGGTGCAGAAACTACCTCTATGCATGCTGAAGATATTCATGTGAAGAGCACGAATGCCGATTACAAGAATCTTAAAGACAAAGAGTTGATGGCGGCGTTAACCGAAGACTTGTTGAATAATTCCGATGTTGATTACGATGATTGGGATGGCAGTACCTTTGCGAAATATGAAGCTGTGGTGTCTTTTAAGGTTCAAAACCCACGTACGGGAGATATGGTATTAATCGAAGCGCCTTTAGAGCGTGTCAGCATGATACGAAGCCGCACCAGCAGCACACCTTTACTTCGTCCTACCGTAAAAATGTCGCTCACCATTGCAGACCAAGAGCTAAAAACCGATGTTAACCTGACCGACAGAAGCCACTTCTCTGCGCCAGTATTGATCGGCAAAACCTTCCTTGCTGACAACGCTTTAGTGTTTGCGGGCTATGACTACTTGCAAGAGCAGGAAAACGCGACCGTTGTTGGCCGAAAAGAGGTGGTGTCTATCTCTGGAATGGCGATGAACGCGACCTTCTCATTAAAAAATCGCTACAGCATCCTTCATGCAAAAGACATCGATGTAGATAAGAAGAACAGTGAAGTGACGTTTGATATGTTCGACAACGATGGCAAGCAGAAAGAGATGACACTGCCATTAGTTCGCATGTTAAGCGTGAGTGGTAAGAAAAGGCCTTTGGTGTATGTGCCGGTTCAACTCGATGAAAACACAACTAAAGACGTTCTGGTGTACCTACGTGAGCGCTCGAGTAGTGAGTCGCAGTTGAGATTTGGTACCAGTACCGCCAGTGAACTCTTCATGATTGATACCAATGCAGAAAATATTCTTTCTGAAGGTTCAGAGAGCTTTAGTGATGTTGCTAAAAAGAGTGAACCTTTGGTTATTTCTCCAGAAGAGGACATCACCCTTGATGACTTCCCTCTAAAGGCCGTTGCCTCATTCACTGTCAACACGCCTTTGTTGAAGGTCGACAGTTTTGAAATGACAGGTAAAGGCAAAGATGCCTCCGTTGAATTTTACCTTACGGATGTAAACGGTGAGAAGCAGAAGGTGACCAAGCCAATTATTAAGAAGCTTAAAGTCGGTGATGATACTCGTCCGGTTGTGAGTGGTGAGTTTGCGGTCTCTGGAAACGTTCGTACGCAAGAATTTGCCATCGATGTACTCAATACGAATGAGAAAGAAGCGTACTTTATTTTAGGCAAGAAGATGGCAAAAGACGGTGTGTATGTGAACACTCGCTCTGACTATCTTTTGAAAGCTGAGCCTTTGTTTAAAGTTGGGCACATTGAAGTGGTTGAAGTGAACGGCATGAAGTTCCCGGCCAAGCTCGACACGGGCGCGGATGTGAGCTCAATGAATGCAGTCAACATCAAACGATTTAAGAAAGATGGCCAAGACATGGTGAGTTTTACCTATCAAAACAACCAAGGCGATAAGAAAGATTTCACCAAGCCAGTGATTGATGTAATGCGCATTAAAGCCAAGAAAGGCGAGAAGGTGAACATTCGCCCTGTAGTAGAAATGAAGGTTAAGCTCGGAGACTTAGAGAAAGAGGTGAGGGTAAACCTTCAAGATCGCTCTCGCTTTGAATACAGCATGATCCTAGGTAAGAACTTCTTGAAGCACGGCGCGGTAGTGAGTAGCGATGAAGATTACTTGTTGGGTGATATGGATTAACACCTAAACTTCTTTAAGTTCGTTCTAGAACAGTTTAAACAGCCACACATTTCAGCAACGGGATGTGTGGTTTTTTATTGAGAGCCTAAACGGCTAACCATCAATGCCTTGTGAACAAGTTAAAAAAAGCGGCTCCTTAGAGAGCCGCTTATTACTTAGTCATCACCTAAATAATCATCATTATTTGGGTTATGTGCATCAGACCAATCATCCATATCAGCATCGTTGTTTGGGTTGTTGATATCTGACCATACATCGAGCTCGTCTTGAGACATATCACTTGAGTTTGGCATATTATTTCTTCCCTTGTTGATTAGGGTTTAGTTGTTTACCGCGGTTGCCTTTGTTCTGATCATACTGACGGTTAGTGCCGCTTGTTCCCTTGTTGGCATTAGGGATGTTTGCTGCATTGTCTGCTGGTGTGATTTTCTTAGCCATTGTCAATTTCCTTGTTTAATAACTAGCCTTGCGGATTTGTTTAATGATTCGCTCAAATCCTTGCCTAGTTGTGATTGCTTTGGGATAAAGCCCATCAGGAGCAACACGCCAAACAAACCGGAACCCTCTACCCAACTTAAACCTAATATAGGTCGGACAAGAGCGGATCTTCTTACCCCCTAAATTTGGGTATAAAGCTCCAGCTCGGAGTTGGGCTTCAATACTGAAAGCTCGCTCTGCATAGCATGGAGGGAGTTGAGATTGGAATGTATCAATAAGCTGTTTAGTTGAAGTCATTCTTGCTCTCCCTGATGAACTGATAGCAAGAATGATTGAGTGCACTGCACTCGCAACAACTAATTTAATAAATTATTTAATAGGTCATCGAACTCGACGGCTTCGAGGTATTTCTGCTTGATAAGGGTTTGGTATTGAGCCAGCGCAGGAGTTGTATTTCCTAGAGAGCATGCTGCAAGGTAGGCTTTTTCTATATCCTGATTGAAAAAGTGCATGATCATTGATTCACCTTGTGTCAGCAGGGCGCTTTGAGCCAATAGAGCCTGCATTACACTGGTTACACCATTGAGAGAAAGTTGCGGTAACTCTTGAAAAGGGTTTGGTAATTTTTCTTTACTCAGGTCGATGTGTTCTGATTTTAATTTTACGATCAGTTCTGACAGCGCAGTCGTTTGAATGCCAACTGCGAGAATAGATTGTCTACCCATGACGACTGTTTCTAAAAAGTCCGCTGCTTCTATGCGTTTTTTTGAATGAGAAAAGATCTCTTTGACTCGTTTACTATCAGCAAAGAACCCTTGTAGCAAGACGGCATTATGGAGTTTGGTTAGGCTATTACTTGCAATGAGCAAGTTGTTCTTTGTTGAGCCCAGCGCCATAGGCTCTTTTTTTACCTCAAAGAAACCTTTGCTTCTTACTAGTGGGTACACCAAATCTTTGAATGATTTATGTTCGGCTAGCTTTATGTTGAATAGCTTCTTAATTGCATCAGGCGTTGAGATGTAGCTATCGGTTGAGGTGTAGCTATCGTTAGATTTCACACGATAGCTCCAATAGTTTTCGCTCTGGCAACGGCTTATCTTTTAATGACTCGCGTGCAATAAACTGTGCTCGCTCATACCAATCTGAACGGCAGCCATATTCGGACTTTTCATATTGGTCAATCACTCCCAAGCAGTATCCTGCACGTAAACTTTCTGATAGCGATGTGGTTTGTGCCGCTAACAATCGTTTCGAACTTTTGGAGTCATAAATATTGATAAGTTCAACACAGCTATCGACCAGAGAGAGTTTTTTAGCATTGGAAACCATTGGTAAGATCGCTAGTGCAATAGCAAGCATGGCGTGTTTTTTATTGAGCATTTGTTACCTCAGCGTCCGTTTGTGCTTGTTTAGTATCGTTGTCGTTATTTGGGGTTTCTAATGGGGTTTCTAATGGGGTGTCTGAGCCTGGGTTTAGAATCAGATCCTGGCTTGGAACTGCAATATACAAGCACAGTAATACAATGCTGAAAGAAAAGATTTGGTCGTAACTTTGCTCTAGCAATAACAGGTTTTTAAAGTGCTCGGTACCTTCGAATAGGTCAATAAAAACAATCGTACTGGCACAAAGTAACGCAGCCGTAATGAATTTTCCGTGCCATAAAAACGGGGTGCTAATGATATGCCACCAGCGAAGTGAGGTTTGTTTTGTATATACCCAATAGCGTTTTAGCAACACAAGAAATGAGATAAAAAAGATAATCTCGATGGTTGATACATCAGAGAACCCATCTTGATATTCAAAAATATTGAGTAATTCAAAACTGATGACTGCAATACTCATACTGACGAGGAAAATGTAAATTAACGCTTTTAAAATAAATCCTAGCAAGCGACTTAATGTCCAATCAGCCTGCTGTAAATAGTGTTTTAAAGAGGGCGTAGCCAATTTGGGCTTCGGGGTATCGTTGTTGATAGTGCTCTGCTCATGATTTGTTTACGTAATAGATATTTTACATACATCACGGGTGTTTAATTGCATAAAAAATAGATATTAATATGAAATGTTATGCAAATCATGGATTGCATCGATGATTTGTTGTGTTTGCACTCTTTCATTGCCCCACCAGCCCTACGACAATGCGAGAGTATGTGTCAGGTGAGTCATTGCCATACTTAGGGCGGAATTATCGCTTAAAAGTGCTAAAAGGCGACTTAAAGCCTACAAAACTACTTAATGGACGTTTTACGGTCACCGTTCCCGACCCATCCACACAAACGCACTATATTCGCCGAGCTTTAACGAATTGGTATAAGCAGCCATGCTGATAAGAAGATTCGAGAGAAGGTAAGGCGTTACGAATCGTTGGTGGGCGTTGAAACGGGAGTTGTTCGTACTAAAGAGTTTAAGAGTAGATGGGGCAGTTGTACCCCTTACGGTGATTTAGAATTTAACTGGGTGATTGTCATGGCTCCCAACAGGGTTGTTGATTACGTAGTGGTGCATGAGCTTTGTCATCTAATCCACCATGACCATTCGCCACAGTTCTGGAAAGAAGTTGAACGAGTCATGCCCGACTATAAAGAGCATAAAGAGTGGCTTAGAGGAAATGCACAAAATCTAATCATATAGTGCGTACGTTCACTAATGTAAAAAGACATCCTCAAATGAGACATAAAAAAAGGGCCAACTCTTTCGAGTTGGCCCTTTCCAAACGTTTGGTGGAGCTGGCGGGAGTTGAACCCGCGTCCAAAAATCATTCATCATTGGTACTACATGCTTAGTCGATCTTTAATTTCACCAGCAACCTGCGAACCGACACGCTAGTTAAAGGCTAACCTGAATTGTTATTCGCGCTTTTCCTCTCAGGTGGGAGAATCCGCGCTAGCTAGTTTGGGTTTGATCTCTTATTGGTCCCCGTCTTACGAGCGGAAGCTAGGGTAAGAGAGCTCTGAGCAGGTTATTAAGCTGCTAGTGCGTAGTTTTCGTCGTTTGCGACTATTTTTTTGCGGCTTTTAACGTGGCCAACCGCCCCACGGCATGCACCTCAGACTTCAAAATTCCTGTCGAATCCTAAATCAGCCCCAAGTGTTATTTGCATAGTACCAGAAAAGCATTGCCTGTCTAGCACTGTGCGTTTAAGTGCTTAAAATTAACGCAAATTACTCTTCATAATTCGTGCTTTATCTCTCGCCCAATCTTTTTCTTTCATATCAGTACGTTTATCGTGCAGCTTTTTACCTTTCGCTACGCCAACTTTAATCTTCGCCCAAGAGCGAGACCAGTAAAGCGCGGTTGCGACAAGTGTCATGCCTTCACGGTTAATACGACCGATAAGGTTATCGAGCTCTTTTCTCGACATAAGTAGTTTACGGATACGTGTTGGGTTCGCCACGATATGAGTACTCGCCTGAGTGAGCGGAGTGATCGTCATACCACTGATGAATGCTTCGCCGTCTCGGATGTAGACGTAGCTTTCTGCGATATTGGTTTTGCCTTCACGTAGGGATTTTACTTCCCAGCCTTGTAGCTCAAGCCCCGCTTCTATCTCATCATCGATGAAATATTCGTGGCGAGCTTTCTTATTAAGCGCAATGGTATTACTACCGGCTTTTGATTTTGATTTATTCTTTGCCATAATGGCCTCATTATACGGATTGCACCCTAGTTGGGGAATCCTTTTTATTTGCGCTCTGGCCCAATACAATTAAAATTGCAGTTTGTGTTAATGTAACGCTGTCTTTAACAGGAGTCTATATGCCAAAGGTTACTCGTTCAGCATTAGTGTCGTTTAGTGCCGACCAGATGTTCAGCTTGGTCAATGATGTTGCTCGTTATCACGAGTTTTTGCCAGGGTGTTCTGGTTCACGTGTGATCGAATCTTCAGATTCAACTATGGTGGCTTCGGTTGATGTCTCTAAAGCTGGTATCAGCAAAACATTTACCACATCGAACCGCTTAGCAGATGGTGCTGAGATCTTGATGGAGCTGGTGGATGGCCCATTCAAAAAACTGCAGGGTGGTTGGTATTTTACTCCGCTCGATGAGCAAGCGTGTAAGGTTGAGCTTAAGTTGGAGTTTGAATTCTCTAGCCGAATGATTGAAATGGCATTTGGTAAGGTTTTCAATGAGCTGACGAGCAATATGGTCAGTGCTTTTACTCAACGCGCGAAACAGGTTTATTAAGCCATGACTATTGAATCGGATATGATCCACGTAGAGGTTGTGTTTGCGCTTCCGCACGAGCAGCGTGTGTTTACCTTGGTGGTGAACAAAAACGCGACTGTGGAAGAGATTATTGCGCAGTCTGGTGTTTTGGAACTGTATCCAGAAATCGACTTAGCGAAAAACAAGGTTGGCGTATTCAGCCGTAACGTTAAGCTAGATGCGACGGTTCGTGATAAAGATCGTATCGAAATCTACCGTGCACTGTTAGCCGATCCAAAAGAGATTCGTCGTAAGCGTGCTGAGCAAGCGAAAGCGAAAGCAGCAGCGGCTAAATCGTAATGCTAAACAAATTCGACTAAGAAGAGAGCTCGCTATATTGGCGAGCTTTTTTGTGCCTGTTAGTTAGACAACGCAGCTAATTTGTTAGCAGATATTAAAAAGCCTGCTCGTGTTAGCAGGCTTTTGCGATTCTTGCTTTGTCGACCGATAGCTTTGTCGACTGATAGCTTTATCGGCTAAGAGCTTTGTTGACTGGAAAGCTTTGTTGGTTGAAAGCTAGCGAAGGCTTTCGAAGAACTCATCACTGGCTTCAAAATCACCGTTGATCGTTACTAGAGTGCCTGTGGCATCAAAGTTAACGACTAGGTTTTTCTGAATAGGGTCTTCATGGCCTTTTTGGTGGTGATAAATGTAATACCACGTATCTGGGTAGCCGTTTTCGATAAGCATTGGTGAGCCCATAACGTAACGAACTTGTGTTTTTGTCATGCCAAACTTGAGCTGATCGACAGCTTCTTGTTCAACATAGTTACCCTGATTGATGTCAATTCGATAAACCAACTTCTCTAGTAGAGAGCAACCGGTCAACATTGTTAGTGCAAGTGGAACTGCAACTAACCACTTTTTAATTCGCATAGTTTGAGATCTTTCTTCGCTAAAATACTGCCTGATAATAAACAAGCTCCAGCAAGAAGTAAAAAGCTCCTTGCGCTTTGAGCTTGTTATGACTGGCAATTTTGAATTAAGTTGCAAAATTGCCAAGAATTTTCGGTAAATTATCAGAAAGTTGCCGAATATGTAACCTAAGCTGCGATTAATAACTCTTTTGCATTGGCCAGTGTCGATTCGGTAATTTGGCTGCCACCAAGCAGTCGAGCAAGCTCTGAAACGCGTTGTTGTTCATCAAGCGTGTGCATTTGAGTCTCGGTTTTACCTGATTTTGTGTTCTTCGCAACAAACAGCTGTTGGTGACCGCAACCGGCAACTTGAGGTAAGTGAGTCACACACATTACCTGCGTAGATTCGCCCAGCTTACGTAGCATTTTTCCGACAACCGCAGCCGTTGGTCCACTGATACCCACATCGACTTCATCGAAAATCAGGCTTGGTGTATCCACTTTTTGCGCTGTGATCACCTGAATCGCCAGTGAGATTCGTGATAACTCACCACCAGAGGCCACTTTAGCAATTGGCTGCATTGGTTGGCCTGGGTTGGTCGAAACAATGAAGGTCACGTTATCCATACCCAATGGAGAAGGGTGCGTGTTGGTGTTGTTCACTTCAATGGCAAACTGCGCTTTTTCCATGCTCAGTTCGTGCATGCTTTGCGTGATCAGTTTGTTGAGCTCTTTTGCATAACGAGTTCGAGATTTATGAAGCTTCTCTGACTTGGCAACGAACGATTGGTATTGGTTTTCTACCTCGTTTGCTAAGTCTTCGAGTTTTTCATCCGAGCAATCAAGCGCTTCAACTTGTTGTAATAAGTCTTGATGGTGCTTATAAAGCTCTTCTGGTAACACGTGGTGCTTACGAGACATCGACATCACTTTAGAGAAACGCTCTTCAACGTAAGCCATACGACCCGGATCGACATCAATGCTGTCTAGGTAGGTTCTTAATTCGTTATTGGTCTCTTCAATCTGAATAATGGCTTCAGACAGTAAGCTCGGCAATTCAGCCAATCTTTCATCAAGCTCAGCTAACTGAATCAGGGAGTTATTGGCCGATTGCAGAATACCAAGCGCATTAACTTCTTCGCCTTCATAAATAAGCTCGATAGCTTGCTGACAGGTTGTGGCCAATTCTCCGCTATTGGAGAGGCGCTTATGCTCTTGTTCGAGGTCTTCATATTCTTCCTCCCCAATAGACAGCTCATTTAACTCTTTGATTTGGTATTCAAGAAGTTGTTTTTGAGCTTGGTTTTGCTGGCTATTTTCACGTAACTCTTTTAAGTGGTTATCGGCTTGTCGCCAGGCTTGGTAAGCGTTACGTGTCGATTTCAACAGGTTCAAGTGGCCTGCGTATTGATCAAGCATCGCCATTTGGTAATCGCTTTTCATCAACTGGTGATGCGCGTGTTGACCATGGATGTTGATCAGCAGTTGTCCAAGTGATTTCAATTGCGAAAGAGGGACAGGACTACCGTTGATGAATGCACGAGAACGACCTTCTTTTGAGATGGTTCTGCGCAGGATGCACTCACTGCCATCAAGCAATTCGTTGTCTTCTAACCAGCGAGTAGCGTGCAGATTGTTCTCAAGTAAAAAAGCGGCACTGACTTCGGTTTTTTCTTCACCTTGTCGAACCATTCCTGCATCGGATCTTCCCCCAAGACATAAGCCTAAAGCATCGATAGCGATAGATTTACCCGCACCAGTTTCTCCGGTGATTGTTGTCATGCCTTTAGAGAGTTCTAGCTGTAAAGACTTAACAATAGCGAAATTATTAACACTTAGATGAGCCAGCATTTTTATTTACCTGTATAACTGAACAATACTGTATATAAGCTCAGTATATACTGTTTCTTTATACAGTAAAGTCGACAGGTGAAAATTTTTTGTGACCGATCTCAGAATTGAGGTTGTCTGTAGATCACTGAAACCGCTATAGATTCCCAACTCAGTCGTTCCTCCCTCTTGGGAATGACGATGTGGTGGATTGGCGTAAAGGTAGAGGCGGTGGGCTTTTAATCGGCAATAAAAAAGGCTGACGAATGTCGTCAGCCTTTCAAGTTTTCGGTTACCACTGGAGCGTTTATTCTTTTAGAACAGCTTACTCGACCAGCCTAGTTTGTTACGTAGAACATGGTAGTAGTTGTAGTCTTTAGGGTGGATCAGCTTTAGCACATTCGGGCTTTGGTAAATATGGATCTCGTCGCCAGGAGAAACCGGTAGCGAGATTTGGCCATCGCAGCTGACTTCCTGTGTACCGCGGTTATCAGGCGATACGATAAGCTTGATTCGACGCTTGCCATCCACCACCAGTGGGCGGCTTGAAAGGGTGTGCGGGAACATTGGCACTAGTGAGATAGCATTTAGGCTTGATGACAGGATAGGGCCGCCGCCAGAAAGCGAATAAGCGGTAGAACCTGTCGGTGTTGAGACGATCAAGCCATCAGAGCGCTGTGAGAAGGCGAAGCTGTCATCGATATACACTTCGAACTCGATCATGTGCGCGACTTGGCCGGGGTGTAGTACAGCCTCATTAAGGGCTGCATTGTGGCTTTTTATCTGGCCGTGACGATGAATTTCAGTTTCAAGTAAGAAGCGCTCTTCTTCCATGAACTCTCCCTTAAGCACATCAGTCAGCGCGCTCTGGAAGTTTTCAGGGTTGAGATCGGTTAGGAAACCAAGATTACCTCGGTTAACACCTATCACTGAAATGTCGAAACGTGACAAGATTCTAGCGGCACCGAGCATATTTCCATCACCACCCACAACAATTGCGAGATCGGCACGTTTACCCAATTCAATCAGGCTAGAAAAATGTTCTTGTGGGATATCGTCCAAAATGCTGGAGAGCCTATCATCAACAAACACTTGATAACCCTCAGTACTTAACCACTGATAGAGCTCTCTATGAGTCTGAATTGCTTGCTGATCTCGAGGTTTACCAATAATTGCGATGACTTCAAATGGCTTTTTCATAACGTTTCCAAACGAATTAGGCTTGAATCAAAATTCTTCATCCCCATAATAAAGGCAAGTTGAACGTCTATGCGAGTGTTTTATATCAATTTGAGGCGCAAACACGCCTGTCACTGGCATTGAAAACGAATTCTGGAGATATCATGAGCAACGAAGAAAACAAAGTAACCGAAGAAGAGCTAGATCAGATCATTGCTGAAGCTGAGAAAGTTGAAGAAGCTGAACTGAATGAAGACGCGGCTGATGAGCAGGAATCAAAAATTGCTCAACTAGAAGCCGCACTGCTTTCTAGTGAGTCTAAAGTGAAAGAGCAGCAAGATTCTGTTCTTCGCGCAAAGGCTGAAGTTGAGAATATGCGTCGTCGTACTGAGCAAGAAGTGGATAAAGCACGTAAATACGCGCTAAACAAATTCGCTGAAGGCCTACTACCTGTTATCGATAACCTAGAGCGTGCAGTACAAGCTGCAGATGCTGAGAACGAAGCGGTTAAGCCGATTCTTGAAGGTGTTGAGCTAACTCACAAAACGTTCGTAGATACAGTGGCTAAATTTGGTCTTACAGAGATCAACCCTGAAGGTGAAGCATTCAACCCTGAATTCCACCAAGCAATGTCGATTCAAGAAAGCCCAGACCACGAGTCAAACACTGTGATGTTTGTTATGCAGAAAGGCTACGAGCTTAACGGCCGTGTTATTCGCCCTGCAATGGTAATGGTTGCTAAGTAATTGAGTAGCCGCTTGCTAAGCAGTCGATTATTACAGTTGTGAAGTAAGACAATAGCGGCGACAAAACAATTCACTGGTTAACGTGAAATGAAAAGAGAGGCATATGCCTCTCTTTTTTTATGCCTGTAACTTGAGAGTCCACGTGAATAGTCACCAAAATCGCATTAAGAATGTCGTTCTTTTTATTTTATCCAGAACAGTGATTTAGAGTTTTATATTATGAAACTGGTTGTTAATGAAGAAATGTTTTGATGTCACACTTGTAATGTTTTTGTAAATAAATGCTTTTAATTGTTACCTTTGTATGTAAAATCCACTGCAATATAGCGATTTGGGTCGCATATATAACTATAAAAGTACAATTTTTAAACACAACAAACTGGAGAAGAACGATGGATAAATCGCTCTCAAGTAAGATTTTTGTAGGCTTGTTTGCCGGCCTTATTATTGGTACTGCTATTCAGTACCTATTCAGCGGCATTGCTATTTTTGATACGTACCTACTCGGCGCTGCTGAAGGTGCTGGTGGTATGTTCGTATCACTTATCAAGTTGCTTGTAGTACCTCTTGTATACGTATCTATTGTTTGCGGTATCGTTGAGCTAAAAGATATTCGTTCATTCGGTCGTCTTGGTGGTAAAACCTTTGGTCTTTACATTATTAACACCATCATCGCGATTTCAGCTGCTCTAACGATTGGTCTTATTTTCCAACCGGGTGCTGGTGCGAATCTAGCGGGTACAGTTTCTGAGACAATTGCGCTTACAACAACTGAAACGCCAGATATCTTCTCTCTTGTTGTTAATATCGTTCCTAGCAACCCTGTAGAAGCATTTGCAAGTGGCGACATGCTGCAAATCATCTTCATGGCTATTCTGACTGGTCTTGCTATCCAAGCTCTTGATTCTCGTGGTGGCCCAGCTATCAAGACATTCAAGATGGCTAACGAAATCATGATGAAGCTTATCGGCCTAGTAATGAGCCTTGCGCCATACGGTGTATTTGCTCTGATGATTCAATTAGGTGCAACACTTGATGCAAACACGCTAATGTCAGTTGCTGGCTATGTCGCGCTTGTTGTGGCAATGCTTGTGTTCTGGATCTTCTTCTTCTACCCAATGATGGTTGGTTCATTCACTGGTATTTCTCCAAAGCAGTTCCTACGTGCAACTCGTGAGCAAATCCTTTTCTCACTATCGACTGCAAGTTCGAACGCGACGATTCCAGTAACAATGCGTACTCTGACGGACAAACTGAACGTATCTAAGTCAGTGGCAGGTTTCGGTGTACCACTAGGTGCAACAATGAACATGTCTGGTGTATCTATCTACATCGCACTAGCAACTATGTTCGTAGCAAACGCATTCGGTCAGCCAATCAACACTGCTGATATCTTTACTCTAGGTCTAACTATCTTGCTACTGTCTATCGGTGCTGGTGGTGTTCCTGGTGGTGGTGTGGTTATGGTCGGTGTTCTATTGCACCAACTAGGTTTGCCACCAGAAGGTCTAGCGATTGTTGCTGCTGTTGACCGTATCTGTGACATGTTCTGTACTTCTTCTAACGTTGTTGGTGATACTGCGGTTAACACTATCGTAGCGAAATCTGAAAACGAAATCGGCGTTGAAGCTAACGAAGAAGCTGAGCTAAAGAAAGCAGAAGCATAATTCTTAATTAAGATTTGATAATTAGAAGCCCCGCTCAATGAGAGCGGGGCTTTTTGTTTCTGATGATAAGTGCTTTGGGCTATCTGATAACTTGGCTAAAAATATCTTTGATTGGTGTTAAGTCTCATTTTTTCTTTTTACTCGTGCCGAATTGGCCATCAGTTTTCAATCTTTAATATAGATCACATATAATAATACAATATTATTTTATTGTTCTGGCAACCTACATTATGACGACATAAAGGAAACCCAATAATGAAGCTGTCTTACCTTAGTCTACTGACTGCCAGCCTTTTAGCCGCTCCCGCTCTTGCTTCTAATCACGATATTGGTCAACAGTTCAATCTTGACCCTGCAAAAGCACCAGCACAAAACTTCGATTTATCTAAATGGAAAATTAACTTACCGGAGCTGACGACTGAAGGGTCTAGAAAAGGTAAAACGTTGGAGATTGGTAAAAAGGAACTGTCGAATGTAGACACGCCTTACGTTCACCCTAAATGGTTCTACACGGATGCCGAGTCTGGTGCGATGGTGTTTGTGGCTCCGAATACAGCTCCAACGACGCCAAACAGTAAAAACACGCGTAGTGAGCTAAGAGCGATGCTAGCGGATAGCTACTCTGCGCCGAGCAACAACTTCGCGATTTCAAGCCATAAGAACGCGGAAGAGTTTGGCTCTATCGGTGGGCAGATGACGGCAACACTTTCTGTTGATCAGGTGAGCACCAGCGGTAACTATAAGAAAACCGGTGCATTCTCTGTGGTTATTGGTCAAATCCATGGGTCGGATAATGAACCTCTGAAAATTGTTTACCGCAAATTGCCAGAGCATGAGCATGGTTCGTTAACGTGGAACTATGAATTAAATCCGCCGACAGAGATGAAAAATGCGAAGGATGAAAATGGTAAGAAGCTTCGTAAAGACATTCGCCATGATGTATTTGGCCAATACAATCTGAAAAAAGGCAGCTCGGATCCTACTGATGGTATCAAGCTAGGTGAAGTGTTCTCATATGATGTGAATATCAAAGATAACATCATGCACTTAACCTTTACTAAAAATCCAAACTCAGCCGAACCTGTTGTGAAGACCTATGATGTTGACTTGGCAAAGGGTAAATATCAGGGACACGATATCGATCTTGG
This sequence comes from Vibrio sp. G-C-1, assembly GCF_021728015.1. Classification (NCBI taxonomy): domain Bacteria; kingdom Pseudomonadati; phylum Pseudomonadota; class Gammaproteobacteria; order Vibrionales; family Vibrionaceae; genus Vibrio; species Vibrio sp. G-C-1. Next base: position 100,878 of record NZ_JAKKCR010000013.1, read on the forward strand.
TTACGGTCAAGACTGGATGTACTTCAAAGCGGGTGCGTATAACCAGTGTAATACTAAGAAGTCGAGTTCTGCCTGTGAGTGGCGTGGTATGGAAGCGGGTGACTACACCCAAGCAAGCTTCTACCAGTTAGTTCTTAATCAATAATATTGCTGAATCAAAAATAGTGCCGAATCAATAACGGTTCGACTCGCTGTTAGTTGAAAAAAGACCTTCCATATGAAGGTCTTTTTTTATGCGAGATAGAATAGGGAGACATTTTATTTATGAAGATGAACGCGTGAATATGTCAACTTTCGAGCCTTAAGCAGTAAGGGGTAAGCCACTTTTTACCTTTAAGTAGAAAGATAGGGGGAAAAACAGATTTTTTTTACCTATTTCCCTTGAAAATTAGTTTGCAGCCCTTATCTATGGTGCATACGAAAGCAAAATACATTTGCATTTAAATTTTGTGTATTAGGGTTGAATCCCTGATTACTACCCCCCACATAGTGGGTATAGCAAAAAACTAAATAGAATTTATTCGGAGAAAGCCTGATGGGTCGAATCATTGGTATTGATTTAGGTACTACTAACTCTTGTGTTGCTGTTCTTGACGGTGACAAACCACGCGTATTAGAAAATGCTGAAGGCGAACGCACAACAGCATCGGTAATCGCATACACTGAAGGCGAGACGCTAGTTGGTCAACCTGCGAAACGTCAAGCAGTTACTAACCCTCAAAACACGCTATACGCGATTAAGCGTCTAATCGGTCGTCGTTTTGAAGATGAAGAAGTTCAACGCGATATCGAAATCATGCCTTTTAACATTGTTAAAGCTGATAACGGTGATGCATGGGTTGAAGCGCAAGGCCAAAAAATGGCTGCTCCTCAAGTATCTGCTGAAGTTCTTAAGAAAATGAAGAAAACAGCTGAAGACTTCCTAGGCGAAGAAGTAACTGGCGCAGTTGTAACTGTTCCTGCTTACTTCAACGATGCTCAACGTCAAGCAACGAAAGATGCTGGCCGTATCGCTGGTCTAGATGTTAAACGTATCATCAACGAACCTACTGCTGCTGCTCTGGCTTACGGCCTAGACAAGCAAGGTGGTGATCGCACTATCGCTGTATACGACCTTGGTGGTGGTACATTCGATATCTCTATCATCGAAATCGATGAAGTAGAAGGCGAGAAAACTTTCGAAGTTCTTTCAACTAACGGTGACACTCACCTTGGTGGTGAAGATTTCGATAACCGCATGATCAACTACCTAGTAGATGAGTTCAAGAAAGAGCAAGGTATCAACCTTAAATCTGATCCACTAGCAATGCAGCGTGTTAAAGAAGCAGCAGAAAAAGCGAAAATCGAGCTTTCTTCTACTACTCAAACTGACGTAAACCTACCTTACGTTACTGCTGATGCGACTGGTCCTAAGCACATGAACATCAAAGTGACTCGTGCGAAGCTTGAGTCTCTAGTTGAAGACCTAGTTCAACGTTCTCTTGAGCCATTAAAAGTTGCTCTAGCAGATGCTGATCTATCTGTAGGCGAAATCACTGACGTTATCCTAGTTGGTGGTCAGACTCGTATGCCTATGGTTCAAGCTAAAGTAACTGAGTTCTTCGGTAAAGAGCCACGTAAAGACGTGAACCCTGACGAAGCTGTTGCAATGGGTGCTGCTGTTCAAGGTGGTGTACTAGCTGGTGAAGTTAAAGACGTTCTTCTTCTAGACGTTACTCCTCTATCTTTCGGTATCGAAACGATGGGTGGCGTAATGACTAAGCTTATCGAGAAAAACACAACTATCCCTACTAAAGCGGATCAAGTGTTCTCTACAGCTGAAGACAACCAAAGCGCAGTAACTATCCACGTTCTTCAAGGTGAGCGTAAGCAAGCGACTTACAACAAGTCTCTTGGTCAGTTCAACCTAGAAGGTATCCAACCAGCACCACGTGGCATGCCACAAGTTGAAGTAACATTCGACCTAGATGCTGATGGTATCCTGAACGTATCTGCTAAAGATAAAGCGACAGGTAAAGAGCAGAAGATCACTATCCAAGCATCAGGCGGTTTGTCTGAGGAAGAGATCGAAGCAATGGTTCAAGAAGCAGAAGCTAACAAAGAAGCTGACAAGAAGTTCGAAGAGCTAGTAACTGCACGTAACCAAGCTGACCAAATGATTCACGGCACTAAGAAGCAAGTAGAAGAAGCTGGTGAAGCTCTACCTGCAGACGAGAAAGCTAAAATCGAAGCAGCTATCGAAGCTCTAGAATCAGTTAAGTCTGGTGACGACAAAGAAGCTATCGACGCTAAAGTTCAAGAACTTATGCAAGCAGCTCAAAAGCTAATGGAAATTGCTCAACAGAAAGCTCAAGCTGAACAAGCTGGTGCTGACGCTGGTGAACAACCTAAGCAAGATGACGACGTTGTTGATGCAGAGTTTGAAGAAGTTAAAGAAGACAAAAAATAATTTTTCGTCGCTATAACACGTGATTTCTGCGTCGAAGGTACTCACTTACACTTGCCTCTTTATTGGCTAAGAAAGTCCGTGCCTTCTCCTTGAACTAACGTGTTTTAGCTTAGAAAAAGTCGTTTTTCGATTTCTAAAGATACGGGCGTCAGAGGTAACTCTCACGCCCGTAAATTTGTATTTAGACTTGTCGATCTAGATAATAGCTTTATTCGGCGTTTCAGCCGACAGAACTTTTATCTAGATTGATACATAGACTACTGAAGTGATCATTCGGTAGTAGCAATTATTTGGTGACCTAGAACATGTCAAAACGTGATTTTTACGAAGTATTAGGCGTAAGCCGCGATGCATCAGAGCGCGATATTAAAAAAGCGTACAAACGCTTAGCGATGAAATTCCACCCGGACCGTAATCAGGGTGATGACAGCGCAGCAGACAAATTTAAAGAAGTAAAAGTAGCGTACGAGATCTTAACCGATTCTCAAAAGAAAGCAGCTTACGACCAATACGGCCACGCAGCTTTTGAACAAGGTGGCATGGGTGGCGGCGGCGGTTACGGCGGCGGTGGCCAAGGTGACTTCGGCGATATCTTCGGTGATGTGTTTGGCGATATCTTTGGCGGCGGTCGTCGCGGTGGTGGTCAAGCGCGCGCACAACGTGGTTCTGATTTGCGTTACAACATGGAGCTTTCTCTAGAAGAAGCCGTTCGTGGTGTATCTAAAGAAATCGAAGTACCAACTCTTGTAGAGTGTGATATTTGTGACGGTAGCGGCGCGAAAGCGGGTTCTTCTGCACAAACGTGTGGTACTTGTCATGGCCACGGCCAGGTACAAATGCGCCAAGGTTTCTTTGCGGTTCAACAGACTTGTCCTACTTGTAACGGTAAAGGCAAGATCATCAAAGACCCATGTAACTCATGTCATGGCCAAGGTCGTAAACAGAAAACGAAAACGCTTAACGTTAAGATCCCAGCAGGTGTTGATACTGGTGATCGCATTCGTCTATCTGGCGAAGGCGAAGCAGGGGAGCATGGCGCTCCAGCTGGCGACTTGTACGTACAAGTACACGTAAAAGAGCACAACATCTTTGAGCGTGACGGCAACAACCTTTACTGTGAAGTGCCAGTAAGCTTCTCTATGGCTGCTTTAGGCGGTGAAGTTGAAGTTCCAACACTAGATGGTCGTGTAAACCTTAAAGTGCCAGAAGAAACACAAACGGGCCGTATGTTCCGTATGCGTGGCAAAGGCGTGAAAGGCGTTCGTGGCGGCGGTGTGGGTGACCTAATCGTTAAACTAGTGGTTGAAACACCGGTTAAGCTAAGCTCTCGTCAAAAAGAACTACTGCGTGAATTCGAAGAAACATGTTGTGGTGAAGCGGCAAGCAAGCACAAGCCAAAGTCTGAAGGTTTCTTCAGCGGCGTGAAAAACTTCTTCGATGACCTAACTAAGTAATTGATAGTGATTTGAAACTTTTAAAGCCTGCCAGTGTGCAGGCTTTTTTGTATCTGTAGATCAAAGAAAGAAGCTCAGAGAATAAAGAGTCTAGATTTCTCAGATAGATTATCGAGCCCTTTGGTGGTTGCTCTTGTTACTTCCAACACGCTTCTGGCTCTGAAACACCCGAGTGGTGTAATTCCAATATATCGGTAATTGAATTTAAACATCCATCATTCACTTGCTGTGAAAGTGGTTCCGCTTGAATGGCATAGGTTGTACTACTCGCCGAAATCGCTAACGTGTATCGGCTGGTGTCGGTATCGCAAAACAAACATGTCCCTCCGGAAATAATATTCTCCGCTGCGGATGCATAGTTCCCCGTGTACAGCGTCTCTATTTCCAATTGTATCTTTGTCATATCAGCTATCGCTGTGACTCGATGCGCTTTGATTACATGGTTTGTATAACTTGGATAGGCAATGGCGCCGAGTATCCCCACGATGGCGACAGCGATCAATAATTCGATCAATGTCATCCCTCTAATGCTTAAGTTGTTGTTGTTGCATATATTTCTTCGAATCATCGCGAGTAGTTTCCTTTAATATCTCTGCCTATTTTTCTCCGGTGGTAGCATCGGCGCAAGATTAAATACGGTTACGAGCGGTATTACATAGGAAATTGGGAAATGACTCGCGGGTTTACTTTATTAGAGCTTTTAATCACGGTGTCGGTGTTATCGATACTGATAGCGACGGCTGCCCCGAGTTTTAGTTCGGTGCTAGCTTCAACGAAAATCAAGAGGCTTGCACCTGAGGTTCATGGCTTATTAATTGCTGCGAGGTCAGAAGCCATTACTCGGAATCAAGACGTTTATTTGTTCTTTTTAGTATCCGGCAACTCAGGGGCTGTTAATAACTCTGATGGTGATTGGGATTTGGTACTAAGTAGTTCTGCATCTTATGACCCTACAAATGTTCTTATGCTGTTGGATGGCTCTCCCTATCAGGATATAGAAGTGTCCTTTAACTTCTTCAATCAAAATTCAATATCGATCGAGGGTGTAAGAGGTCGCTTCAGCAATGGCAATATTTCGATAGCATCTACAAGTAAATTAACGGAGGTGTTGTCAATAAAAGCATCGAATGTTTCGGGGAGGATTAGGGTTTGTAGTAGCGATCCCAATGACAATGGACGTAACAGTATAGGTCACCACGGTTATGAGATCTGTTAACTCGTATGTCAAGGGAAGCACACTAGTCGAAATGATGGTGGCTTCAGTTATTGGAATCATCGCAATTGGGACTATAGGTTCGGTATTCATTACTAATCAACGAATCGCTTCAGAAAATAGCTTAGCGCTTTTGTTATCACAAAACTTATTTTCCGCAACTCAAATGATGAAAGAGGAAGTTTGGCGCGCTGGTTATGACTCAGATTCGGGAATATCGGTTAAGTTATCGGGAGCTACAAATACAATTTATGTTAATCAGGTAAGTATTGATGAGGTGTATATTGGTTTTGCTTATTTGCGGGATGGTGGATCGTCGGCGTATCGAAACATTGTCTATCAATTCAAAGAAAACAAACTCAATTATTGCTTAGGAGAGTCCGGTCAGCTCTTGGCAATTAATGAAAAACCATTTGGGACGGCTAGTGGCGCAGTTTCAATGAAGTGTGAAAACGTGTTCTTTGATCGTCAAATTCAAGTTGATGCTTTATTTGTTGAGGTTGCAGAGCTTTCAACAGGATCTTCGGCTTCTCAAAAAGTAGATATTGAGTTAGAGGCGTCTTTAGTAAATGCGGATGTTAGTCATAAAGTGAGAACTTCCGTCGTTCAGAGGAACTGGCAATGAAGCGGTGTAAGCAAGGAGGCTTTATCACTCTGTTGTTGGTTAGTGTTCTTCTTATAGGGACATTAATCGCTTCGTTTGGAAATTTTAAGGTTCTCTTCTATCAAATCAAGCGAGCACAAAATGAAGTTCTGGCACGTAAAGAACATTGGCGTTCGGAAGGCGGCTTAGAATGTACCTACTCCTACTTACTTGAATTAGATAAAACCATTGCTGATATCAAAGACGCGGGTGCCCGTCCTGCAGATTTTTCTGATTGGTGTTCCCCATACGAAAATCAACCGCAAATTGAAATCTCTGATAGTGCGATTTCTAGCGCTTACGTTGTGGCGTCATCCTCAAATGCGCAGTCTCTTTTTAAGACAATAAGAGAAAGCTCCCAACTTGGAAGTGGGGCAATTCAATCAACAGGGCCGATTGAGATCATCGGTACATTGAGCCTGAAGCCGACAGTTAAAGAAGAACCGATCAGTGGTAATGAATATGAATGCGTGAGTGTTACTTTTGCCGACCTTTTTACTTACCAATACGATTCAACACATGGTGATTCAGGACAAACGTTAGGCTTAGAAGTGCTCGACCCAAGTGCTGATGGTCCGTTTTCTGGTTTTGATGGCGTGTGTGATAGTGACTATAAGACGGAGATCCCTAAAGGCAGTTCGGGAAGTAGTTATTCAATCTATGCGCCTGATTCCTATCAAGGAACGAATCCGCTTCCCTTCAAAAAAGATTTTAATCCTGATCCTAATATGAACCCGTTTTATACCTTTTTTGGTATCGCTAAAACGGATCAAAATATTGTCGACTTATCTCAAGACACTGACCTTTTTAAGCACGTACAGATACTGAATGCGACAGAGTGTGGCACCGAAATCATGGACCATTTTACTCCTGGGCAAACCAAGGGACTGTGGGTTGAGGGAAATTGCCATATCAATTCAGCGGTTGCCGCCGCCAACAATCAATCTCAACTTCTAGTGATTCAAGATGGTGTGCTCGCGTTAAATGGTGCCATGACTTACAACGGTGTGATTTATCATTTGGTCGATTATCAAAAGAGTCATGTTAAAACTCGTATAGATGACTTCTGGGAAGCGCTTGTTACTCCTAATGTATTTGCACCTTTTATCAAAGACATCGATGACGCTACTGTCCTGAAAAAAAGTGTCGGGATTCAATTTGCTTCTGGTTTACCTTCAGGTGGCCTTATCTTCGATTCGCCACTTGGGGTGACAACGATTGTGGGTGATATGGATTTGGATTTTCGTTCAGAGTCTAATCCGAGTGATCCGCCTTCGATTTATCAATGGAAGCGAGGATCATGGAATGATTTCTAAACACTCAGGTTTTAGCCTGATAGAGGTTCTTATCTCTTTTCTATTGATCGGTGTAGCTTCTCTAGGGTTGGTTAAGCTGCAAGTTTATGCGGAGCAAAAGTCGGACTTTGCGCTTCACAGTGTAGAGGCACTTCACTTTGCTGAAAGGCAAATGGAATATTATCGAACGCGAGTCTCGGATGTGAGTGGGGCAGTAGGGCTTATTCCTTTTTCGCAACTCAATCAAGCGAACTATTGTCTCAACACGGCAAGCTCAGATCCTTTATCCGGTTTGTCGGACTCTGGGTATGCGATGACTTGTGAGGTGGAGAATGCTGCTGGCGCTTTGTCTAGTGCGTTAAAAAGCATTACTGTTTCCGTTGCATGGCAAGATCGTATGAACCATTCGCAAAGCATTTACCTCGAGACTATGCTCTCCAAATACAGTGAGTTTGATTGATCTATTAAGCAAACGTTTACTGCATGCCAAGGCCTAAGCATCCTCTTTACTGATAGTTTTCACTCCTCGGACATTGTTTACGTGCCAGTTAAAACTCTGTATATGGAATGGTGTTTTTTGTGTTTTTATATTGTTGCTGTTGTACAGTATTTTTGCAAAATATGTCTCCATTTATGGAAAATGATGTGGAACCTTGTGCTTTTTAACAGCGACTTTAATAGAATATGTGCTGTACCAATAGGCCATGGTCAAAACTTTTATTAGGCCTAAACAAACAACATCACATATGGAGTTACAATGAGTAACCAAGCTGTAAAAAAAGCACCATCGACTGAGAAGATCAGTGGGATGGACCGCTTTCTAAACTTCATTGAACGCGCCGGCAACAAAATTCCAGACCCTGCAATTCTGTTCTTCTGGGCTCTAGTTATCGTATGGGTAGCATCTGCACTTTTATCGAATCTTTCATTCGACCTAATCAACCCTCAAACGGGTGCTGCTCTAGAAGTAAACAACCTATTAACTGGTGAAGCGCTTGCTAGCTTCCTAGCGAATATGGTTACCACGTTCACAGGCTTCGCACCGCTAGGCATCGTACTTGTTGCTATGCTAGGTGTTGGCGTTGCTGACTCTTCAGGCTTCATTACGACTGGCCTTAAGAAGATGCTGAACTTTACGCCAGCTAAGCTATTAACGCCTATGCTAATCCTTGTTGCTATCGTGTCTCACACAGCAGCAGATGCAGGTTACGTTCTAGTAATCCCTCTTGGCGGTATCATCTTCCACGCAGCGGGTCGTCACCCTCTAGCGGGTATTGCAGCAGCGTTTGCTGGTGTATCAGGTGGTTTCTCAGCGAACTTCATTCCTTCAGGTATTGACCCGCTACTAGCAGGCTTCACTCAAACAGCGGCAAACGTTCTTGACCCTGCATACGTGGTTAACCCTCTAGCGAACATTTTCTTTACTGGTTTGTCTTCAGTTCTCATTGTTGGTATCGGTTGGTACGTGACAGAGAAGATCATTGAACCTCGTCTTGCAAAAACTCCAGTAGATGAAGATGCAGAGCAAGCACCTGATCTAGGTACGTTCACAGCGATTGAATCTAAAGCATTCAAATTCGCTGGTTGGGCAATGGTTGCAGGTATTGGTCTGCTTATCGCTGCTTTGGTTCCTGAAAACTCAGCACTTCGTTCGCCTGAAGGTGAACTAACGGCGTTCTCAGCACCAGTAATGAAGTCTATCGTTCCTCTGATCTTCATTCTGTTTATTATTCCGGGTATCGTCTACGGCCGTGTTGCGGGTACATTCAAGAATAGTAACGATGTTATCAAAGCGATGTCTGAGACAATGGCAACGATGGGCGCATACATTGTAATGTCGTTCTTCTGTGCTCAGTTCTTATCTGCATTTGCTCAATCAAACATCGGTACTATGCTGGCGCTTTACGGTGCTGAAGGCCTGAAAGCGATGGATCTTCCTGGTGAAGCAACGGTTGTTGGTATGATTCTACTAACGGCTTCAGTTAACCTGCTTGTAGGTTCGGCTTCAGCTAAGTGGGCACTGATTGGTCCTATCCTAGTTCCTATGCTAATGGTTGTGGGTATCTCTCCAGAGCTATCTCAAGCGGCTTACCGTGTAGGTGACTCAGTGTCTAACATCATCTCTCCACTAATGGTGTTCTTCCCACTGGTTGTTGTTTACTGTCAACGCTACGTTAAGTCGACTGGTATCGGTACTCTAGCTTCTCTAATGATGCCATTCTCGATTGCTATGCTAATCGGTTGGTCTATCTTCTTGCTAGGTTACTGGGCTCTTGGTATCCCACTAGGTATCCAGGCACCTTACACTTACACAATGTAAGATTGAACTAAGCAAAATTAAGCTTTATTCATTACTAAGCCCGCACCGAAATGTGCGGGCTTTTTTTCGCCATCTTTTTTCGTTTTTTTATCCAAGATTTTTTATCCAAAACTTTTTATATTCAAAATAAAGGCACTCAGCTTATACTCCGGATCACGGCTAATTGTTGGCCGGTAAAATTAGGAAATCCAAACCACATGAAGATTCTGCTTTTAGTAGGGTTAATTGTTTTAAATGGTCTGTTTGCCATGTCAGAGATTGCATTGGTAGCAGCAAAAAATAGTCGGCTGAAACGCTTAGCCGAAAAACATCGCTCCGCTCAGATTGCTCTTGAGCTCAAAGAAAACCCAACCCGCTTCCTTTCAACCATTCAAATCGGTATTACGGTAATCGGCCTACTCAGCGGTATTGTGGGCGAGGCGACGCTCTCTGCGCCACTGGCCGTTCAACTTGAGCTGTGGGGATTCGACCCAACACAAGCGAATATCTTGTCTACTGCGGTCGTCGTTGTCGGTATTACTTATTTCGCGATTGTTGTGGGTGAGTTGGTGCCAAAGCGTTTTGCTCAGTCTCAAGCTGAAAATATTGCTGTGTTAGTCGCGCTGCCAATCTTCTGGTTATCTAAAATCGCGACGCCGTTTGTGTTTGCGTTGTCGGCATCAACCGAAGGTATTCTCAAGTTAATGGGACGTGGTGGTGAAGAAGACAGTGTGACTGAAGACGATATCCATGCACTGGTGAAAGAGGGCTCAGAATCTGGAGTGATTGAGCGCGGCGAGCAAGAGATGATTCGTAATATCTTGCAGCTTGATGATCGCCTTGTAAGCTCGTTGATGACGCCACGTCGAGACGTCGACTTTCTAGATATTGAGCAACCTGTAGAGCAGATATTTAAGAAACTACGCTCTTCAAAGCACAGTGTATTTCCACTATGCCAAGACCATCTCAATAAAGTGGTCGGTACGGTGTCGTCCAAAGCCTTGCTGAATCAGGCGGGCAATTTAAGTATTCAAGTGATCATGGGACTGTCTAAGTCGCCGATCTATGTTCCAGAATCGATGAAGGCACTGCGGCTACTTGGCTATTTTAAAGAGTCGGGTACCGAGATGGCATTCATTGTTGACGAGTATGGCGATGTGCAAGGCCTTGTGACTCATTACGATATTCTTGAAGCGATTGCAGGTGAGTTATCCAATAACCCCAATGACCTATGGACAGAGCAAGTGGAAGACGGGTTGCTGGTGGATGGATTAATCCCTATCAGTGAGCTCAAGAACCGTTTAGAGCTGTCAGAATTAGAAGGGGAAAGCGAAGGCTTCCAAACATTGAATGGCCTTGTGACTTGGTTAATCGGGCGTTTACCCGATACGGGAGAAGTCGTTCAGTGTCAGCAATGGCAGTTTGAAATCATCTCGGTCGAGAACAACCGTATTGTGAGTGTGAAAGCGACAAAAATAGTCAATGAGCTAGGCGATGCTGTTAGTTAGATAAGTCGCTAGCTAGAGATTAAACGAACAAGCCCGCGCTTGTTGTTCATTATCTCTTTATTGTTCATAATCACTTTATTGTTCATTATTACTAAGATTAGGTATGCTTCTCCGCATACCTTTTTTTGTTCTTATCCTTTGTTTTCTGGAGTTCCCTTTGTCAGACCATCAATTCACCCCTCAAGATGAAATCTTCATGCGACGCGCCATTGAGGTTGCTAAGCAAGCTGAGAAAGAGGGAGAGGTTCCCGTTGGTGCCGTGTTGGTAAAAGAGGGTGAGATTATTTCTGAAGGTTGGAACCGTTCTATTGGAAGCCACGATGCCACGGCACACGCAGAAATCGAAACCTTGCGTAAAGCTGGGCAAGCTTTAGAAAACTATCGTTTACTCGATACCACCTTATACGTCACGCTTGAGCCTTGCCCAATGTGTGCAGGCGCCTTGTTACACAGCCGAGTAAAGCGCATTGTGTTTGGGGCTCCTGACTTAAAAGCAGGCGCAGCAGGTACGGTATTGAACCTCTTTGAAAGCCAAGCCTCATACCACTATGCAGACGTGGAAAATGGTTTGTTAGAACAAGAGTGCCGTGATCAACTGCAAGCGTTTTTCAAGCGTCGTAGAAAAGAGATAAAAGAAAAACGAAAGCAAGACCGTCTGTTGGAAGAGCAGTGTTTAGAATCTGACAAGGCAAGTAATAAGAATAAGGTCAGTAACAAGAACAAGGTCTGTAACAAAAAATAGCAGTAAGCTTTCGGCACTCTCTATCGCAAGAGTGCCGCAAAAAACTTACTCGGTATATTTACTCAGAAAGTATCTGCATGAAAGCACGGTTGCGCCAAATGATTTTCTTCTTATTATTTGAAAGCATACGCTTACGACGGTTTGCAGCAACGGTCTTATCAAGGCGCTTCGATTTCAGTTTACTCTTCATCATTTCAACGATTTCCTATTTGTCGTCTGGCTTTGTAATTATGACTTCAGTTTTAATTATAGTGGTTCTTTGTTTATGAGCTCTGTCGCGAACTTAGCGATACTTTTTGAGTGACCATTCGTAATGGCCAATGTCTGAGTACAACAGAACATCATGGCGCTTATGGTGTGTCGTTATAAAGTTCGATTGTTACTGCAATATGACACCTCAAATTTAACGGTCACTTTGCTGGTTTAGTTTCTCAATGCGAACTAGCCAATACGAACCAGTGGCTCATGTATAAAAAAAAGAGCAACGCTATATAGCATTGCTCTTTTTTATTTATTTGGAAGACTCAGCTTCATCGACAGCGGATTCAGCCGCACTGATTGTCGATTCAGCGCCCGAGATCTCTAAAGGTGGGATAACCACCAACCCTTCAAGGCTCGCTTCTTCCTCTTTATTGCGCTTATTCACATGGCCGATAATGCTTTGGTAATAACGGCGAATGTTCTCAACGTAATTCCTTGCTTCATCACCACGCGCATAACCGTAACGAGTTTTACTGTAGTACTTCTTCTGTCTTAGCAGAGGCAGCCTGTCTTTCACATCACCCCAAGCGTCAGGATCACCGCCTTGTGCTTTGGTTAAGCGACGAGCATCCATCATGTGCCCGTAACCTACGTTATATGAGGCAAGCGCAAACCAGATCTTTTCGTGTTGAGTGATTGAGTCGGGCACTCGGTTAACGATACGACGCAGGTATTCAACCCCGCCTTGTACCGACTGTTTAGGGTCAAGACGATTGGTCACACCAACGCTTTTCGCGGTTGGTAGCGTCAACATCATCATGCCTCGAACACCAGTAGGAGAACGTGCGACAGGGTTCCAGTGTGACTCTTGGTATGCCAAAGCAGCAATCAAGCGCCAATCAAATTCTTGTGAGTATTTTTGAAACAGTGGAGACCATTTTGGCAGCTTGCTATCCAATGCGCGGATAAAGGCACGAGTATCGACATAATCGAAGGTGCCGATATGGCCAATATACTTCTCTTCCAATGAAGCGAGCTCACCAGACTGCTTTAGGTTACCGAAAAACTCAATCAGCAGCGCATAAAGGCTTTCATCTTCAGACTTCTGTAAATACCAAGAGATCGGTTGGTCTTCTGTAAGTTCAAAAGCCAAGGCTACGTCTGGGTATAAACGTTGTGCGAGTGACAGCTCAATCGAATCCGCCACAGTAAACAAGCGTTCCCCTGTAGAGACTTCTTTTAGCAGGTCGTTGATATCAGCATTACCGATCGCATCGTAGATAAAGTCATCGTGTGTGTTTTGCAGCTGTTTTAGTGTTGGCTCAAAGTGTGAGTCTTTCACTACAACCAAAGATGGCGTCAATGTGTCAGTAGTCGTTATCTCTTCTGATTCAGTTTGTGCTTTGACGAAATCAGCCTGACGCTCATTCTCGAACTTGATCAGTTGCTCAAGGTTTCTTGGACGCCACTGGCCTTTTTTGTACACGACTTGCTGGCTTACATAGTAATAAGCGGGCGCAGCGCGATAGGCACGTGTCAGGTTGCTATTTTGTGTTAACCCCGTTGCGATAAGATCGATCTCGCCCTTCTTTAACGCAGGAAATAGGCCGGATAGACGGTAAGCAGGTTTAACCTCAAGCTTTACACCAAGCTCTTCTGCAAACTCGCGAGCTAACTCGTAGTCCAAGCCAGCAGGACCATCTGGACCGATGTAATAAGAGAGTTGGTTATTCAGGGTGCCGACACGAAGAACGCCACGCTCTCGTATCTGCTCAAGGACACTTTTAGGTTCAGATTCAATCTGGCATCCAGCCAACCCAAATAGGGCAATAGCGAGCAGAAGGAACTTAGACGAAAAGATGAGCGTAAATTTAGGCATCAAAATGAAATCTCGAAAAGTGGAAGCCCCTTTATACCAAACCCCGCAAGGCTGGCAAAGCAGGTTTATTTAAACAGTTGTAAAAGTGCTGATAAATGCAGCAAAAGTACCATTTACACAGAAAGATAAAAAAAATAACGCAAACGGTTGCTTTTGGTGTTACGTCACAAAAAGAAATGCTTTATAATGCGCTCGCATTGAAGAGGTGGAATCGGCATAGGTTTGGCAACCTTCGGGAATAGCTTCGAAGAAAACAGTTAGGTTGTTCCTATAACCCACTGAATTTATTCCAATACTACCTTAATCAACTGCATAAGAGACGTAAGCACATGAGAATTTTGCGTGGCTCCCCAGCTCTATCTGAGTTTCGTGTTAACAAGCTTTTAGAGCTTTGTCGTGAATTAAGCTTACCTGTAACAGGTATTTACGCTGAGTTTGCCCACTTTGCTGATCTAACGGCAGACCTAGATGAGTCTGAAGTTGAGAAGCTAGAAAAGCTACTGACTTACGGTCCAACGATTGAAGAGCATGAACCTGAAGGTTTACTGCTGCTTGCAACGCCACGCCCGGGCACTATCTCGCCTTGGTCTTCAAAATCAACAGATATCGCACACAACTGCGGACTGGCTAAAGTGTCACGTCTAGAGCGCGGTACTGCTTTCTACATTGAAACCTCTTCTGAACTTTCTGAGCTTCAACTTGTTGAGCTGAAAGCCATTCTGCACGACCGTATGATGGAAGTGGTTTTCACTGACTTCGAATCAGCGGCGGCACTGTTCACTGTTGCTGAGCCTGCTCCTTATGCGGAAGTTGACCTACTAACTGGTGGACGTAAAGCGCTTGAAAAAGCAAACGTTACCCTAGGTCTAGCACTTGCAGAAGACGAAATTGATTACCTTCTTGAAAGCTTCACTGAGAAGCTAGGTCGTAACCCGACTGACATCGAGCTAATGATGTTTGCACAAGCGAACTCAGAGCACTGTCGTCACAAGATCTTTAACGCTGATTGGACTATCGATGGCGTTAAGCAAGAAAAATCATTGTTCAAGATGATTAAGAACACCTTTGAAACGACACCAGAGCACGTTCTGTCTGCTTATAAAGATAACGCAGCGGTAATGACAGGTTCTGAAGTGGGTCGTTTCTTCCCAGATCCAGAAACTCGCCAGTACAACTACCACCAAGAAAAAACACACATCTTGATGAAAGTTGAAACGCACAACCACCCAACGGCAATCTCTCCATGGCCGGGCGCATCGACAGGTTCAGGCGGTGAAATCCGCGATGAAGGCGCGACAGGTATTGGCGGTAAGCCAAAAGCGGGTCTGGTTGCTTTCTCTGTATCTAACCTGAAAATTCCGAACTTCGTTCAACCTTGGGAAACAGACTTTGGTAAGCCAAGCCGTATCGTTACTGCTTTGGATATCATGCTTGAAGGTCCTCTTGGTGGCGCAGCATTCAACAACGAATTTGGTCGTCCAAACCTATTGGGTTACTTCCGTACTTACGAAGAGAAAGTAAACTCTCACGCAGGTGAAGAAGTACGTGGTTACCACAAACCAATCATGCTGGCTGGTGGTCTAGGTAACATTCGTGATGATCATGTTCAGAAGAAAGAGATCCCAGTAGGTGCAAGCCTAATCGTTCTTGGCGGTCCAGCAATGAATATCGGCCTTGGTGGCGGTGCTGCATCTTCAATGGATTCTGGTTCTTCTTCTGAAGACTTAGATTTTGCTTCTGTACAACGTGAAAACCCAGAAATGGAACGTCGTTGTCAGGAAGTTATCGACCGTTGTTGGCAGCTTGGTGATGCGAACCCAATCGCATTTATCCACGATGTGGGCGCGGGCGGCATCTCGAATGCTCTTCCTGAGTTAGTAGACGATGGCGAGCGTGGCGGTATCTTTAACTTACGTGACGTGCCAAACGATGAGCCGGGCATGAGCCCACTTGAGATCTGGTGTAACGAATCTCAAGAGCGTTACGTAATGGCGGTTGCTGATAAAGACTTAGCGACATTTGAAGCGATTTGTAAGCGTGAACGCGCTCCATTCGCGATTGTTGGTAAAGCAACAGAAGAACGTGATCTTAAATTAGAAGATTCACACTTCGACAATACGCCAATCGACATGCCGATGGACATCCTATTAGGTAAAACGCCTAAGATGCACCGTGATGCGAAGACGCTAAAAGCAAACAATCCTGCGATTGACCGTTCTGGTATCGAACTAAACGAAGCGGTTGACCGTATTCTTCGCCTACCAACAGTGGCAGAAAAAACATTCCTTATCACTATCGGTGACCGCTCGGTAACAGGCCTTGTAGCTCGTGACCAAATGGTTGGCCCATGGCAGGTTCCAGTTGCTAACTGCGCAGTAACTGCAGCAAGTTACGACTCTTACCACGGTGAGGCAATGTCTCTTGGTGAGCGTACGCCAGTTGCACTTCTAGACTTTGGCGCGTCAGCTCGTCTAGCGGTTGGTGAAGCAATCACTAACATCGCAGCGACCAACATCGGCGATATCAAACACATTAAATTGTCAGCTAACTGGATGTCTCCAGCAGGTCACCCAGGTGAAGATGCAGGCCTTTACGAAGCGGTTAAAGCCGTAGGTGAAGAGCTATGTCCAGCACTGGGTCTAACTATCCCTGTGGGTAAAGACTCAATGTCGATGAAGACTAAGTGGGAAGAGAATGGCGAGCAGAAAGAAGTAACCTCTCCGCTATCTCTTGTTATCACTGCGTTCGCACGTGTTGAAGACGTTCGTAAGACGATTACTCCTCAATTGCGCACCCCTGATAACCTTGAAGGACTAGGCAACACTTCACTGGTTCTTATCGACCTAGGTAACGGCAAAAACCGTATGGGTGCTACAGCACTAGCGCAAGTTTACAAGCAGCTTGGTGACAAGCCAGCAGACGTAGACAATGCAGCACAACTAAAAGGTTTCTACGAAGGCGTTCAAGCGCTAGTAGCAAACGACCAAGTTGTCGCTTACCACGATAAAGGCGATGGCGGTCTATTCGTAACGCTAGCAGAAATGGCGTTCGCAGGTCACTGTGGTGTTAATGCTGATATTGCGGCGCTAGGCGAAGATACGCTAGCAGCACTCTTCAACGAAGAGCTAGGTGCGGTAATCCAAGTTCGTAACGACGACCTAGACGCAGTCCTTTCTACGCTTGCAGCCAATGGCCTAGAAGCGTGTTCACACGTAATTGGTAGCGTTGTTGGTGAAGGGGAAGCATCAGACGAAGTAGTGATTAAGTCAGGCGCAGACGTTGTAATCCAGCGTAACCGTACTGAATTACGTACTATTTGGGCTGAAACTACGCATAAAATGCAAGGTCTACGTGATAATCCAATCTGTGCAGACCAAGAACATGAAGCGAAAAAAGACAACTCAGACCCAGGTCTAAACGTTAGCCTAAGCTTTGACGTAAACGAAGACATTGCAGCACCATTCATCAACGCTCCTATGATAAATAAGGGCGCTAAGCCTAAGATGGCGATTCTACGTGAGCAAGGTGTTAACTCTCACGTTGAAATGGCAGCTGCATTTGACCGTGCAGGTTTCGAAGCAACCGATATTCACATGAGCGATATCCTAACGGGTCAAGCGGTTCTAGAAGAGTACAACGGCCTTGTGGCTTGTGGTGGCTTCTCTTACGGTGATGTATTGGGCGCTGGTGAAGGTTGGGCTAAATCGGTTCTGTTTAACGATTCTACTCGCGACCAATTTGAAAACTTCTTCAAGCGCGAAGATACTTTCTCTCTAGGTGTGTGTAACGGTTGTCAGATGTTGTCGAACCTACGTGAACTTATCCCTGGTGCAGAGTACTGGCCACGTTTCGTTCGTAACGAATCAGAACGTTTTGAAGCTCGTTTCAGCCTAGTTGAAGTTCAGAAGTCTGATTCTGTATTCTTCAACGGCATGGAAGGTTCTCGTATGCCAATCGCTGTTTCTCACGGTGAAGGCCGCGTAGAAGTGCGTGACAACGACCACCTAAACGCGATTGAAAACTCAGGTACGGTTGCTCTACGTTACGTTGATAACAACGGTAACCAAACGCAGCAATACCCGAACAACCCGAACGGTTCGCCAAACGCTATCACAGGTCTAACAACGACCGATGGCCGCGTGACTATCATGATGCCGCACCCAGAGCGTGTATTCCGCACGGTTGCAAACTCTTGGTCTCCAGAAGGTTGGGGCGAGAACGGCGCTTGGATGCGTATGTTCCAAAACGCACGTAAGAATGTGGGTTAATCACTTTCTTACAGGCCGCATTAATCTAGGCTAGGTTAAGCAAAAACGAAAAGCGCAGATCGAAAGGTCTGCGCTTTTTTATTGGCAACTCTTCAGGAACCAGAGCGAAACAAATTAGGTTTGCAGTTTGCTGTTCTAAAAATCTCCACTACGCTAAATGTTATGGAATCAATTTGTTAGGCCATCATTTCTTGTGTTCATACAAGAACAATTCAATTTGGCCGTTCAAAAACTGAATCAAGCATCGTGGCATAAGAGGGATCTATGAAAACAACAATCACAAAAGCAGTTGCAGTGGCAGCGATTGTCATGTCGTTAGCTGGGTGTGTCGGTAGTAATGCCGTTACTGGTAAATTAATGAAGTTCAACGTTGAGGTTGTAGATAACCGTTACGCTCGTGCTGGGGTCAACTTCTTGCTTGCTCCTGTTTACGCTTTAACATTCGCAGCCGATTACATCGTATTTAACTCGATCGAATTCTGGGCAGGAAAAAACCCACTGACTGGCGCGCCTCATATATTCGATAGTAAAGTCGATACTATGATTGATGTGAACGATAGCCTTGACGATTCACTGAAAGATGCACCACTTGGGTTTAATAATCGCCATATTGAATGGGGTGAGATGCAACAGATCGATGAGAACACCATTCAAATGGACATCACCTATAACGATGGCCAGAAGGCTGTTCTGACGGGGGTTCGTGATGGTGACAAGGTCAGTTACTACATGGATGGAACATTGGTTTCAGAGACTTCGATTCAAGCTCTTGAACAGCTAGCAGCAGAAAAAGCATAACCTTCTCTGCTTTACCGCTATAAAAAGAAAAGCCGCTGGATTTAACCCCAGCGGCTTCGTATTTTCTAGCATCTAGCATCTAGCATCTAGCGCGTAGATTAGTTGTTGCTGTGTAGCTCGCTGTTCAGTTCAACTGCAGACTTGTTCGCAAGACATTCAATTTGGCCAGTAATCGAGTTACGACGGAATAGAAGGTCAGAAACGCCAGCAAGGTCACGGGCTTTAATGATTTCTACTTCGTTGCCTTCTTTATCTAGCATGCGAACCTTAGTACCCGCAGTCACGTAAAGACCAGACTCAACCGTGCAACGGTCGCCCATTGGGAAGCCAAGACCTGCGTTTGCGCCTAGCAGGCAGTTTTCGCCGATAGAGATAACCATAGTACCGCCACCAGACAGAGTACCCATGATAGAAGCGCCGCCGCCGATGTCTGAACCGTTACCCACAACAACACCCGCAGAGATACGACCTTCAACCATGCTCACGCCAGTAGTACCCGCATTGAAGTTGATGAAACCTTCGTGCATTACCGTTGTGCCTTCGCCTACGTGTGCACCAAGACGAACACGAGAAGTATCAGCAATACGAATACCTGTTGGTACTACGTAATCCACCATTTTAGGGAACTTGTCTACGCAATCTACAGACAGAGCGCGACCCGCAAGGCGAGCTTCGATTTGACGCTCTGGTAGCTCAGGAAGGTCGATTGGGCCTTCGTTTGTCCATGCGATGTTGTGCAGTAGACCGAAGATGCCGTCTAGTACTGTACCGTGTGGTTGTACTAGGCGGTTAGAGATAAGTTGTAGCTTTAGGAAGCCTTCAGCAACTGATGCTGGCTTCTCGTCAGTTGCAAGAACAACAAGAACAAGTGGCTGTTCAGACGCTGCCGCTTTTTCTGCGAAAGATGCGTTTGCTGCATCGTCGTTTGCTGCGAATGCTTTCGCTAGTTCTGCGCTTTGTGCAGCAGAGATTTCTATAGCTTGGTTGCCTTCAGCGTAACCTGACACTTCAGCTACAGCTGCTACAAGAGCGTCGCTTGGGTTTAGAAGTGGGTTAGGGAAGAACGCTTCAATGATTTTATTGTCGCGGTTTTTGGTTGCCGCACCGAAGGCTAGTGAAAAGTAAGCCATGTTGAATCTCCATGTGTTGAGTCTTGATTTTGCTATTCCATAACAGCGACTCGAATAACAAGCGCTGCAGTTAGCAAAGTTAATTTAATTGCGTTCATCATAAAGAGAGCGCCCTCGTTATGAAAGGGCGTATCGGGATAAAGTCTGTAAAATGATATTGCTTGTCTTTTGAGAGATAGTTTTCATTATCCAGATATTATACCTCGCTCTTAAATATGGGCGTGCTTACTTAAGTAGCGCGGTGCCATTTCATTTCCACACCTGACACTTATCTTTAGTCCATCCTCTTGTTAGCAGTATCAATAGAGTGAGTCACACTTTCTTTATAAATTCATGTTTATTATCAGAATTATTCGACTTCTGTTGATTAATCGCTTGTGCCTACAGTTAGGGTAAATACTCAATTTTCCAGACGTGTAATTAAGAGAACGATCACTAAAACCCTGCAAGATGTCAGTATATTGCCTGCCATAACGACATTAAAACGATTAATAAAGGATCTTCTATGAATTTTACTAAGTCTTTACTAGTGCTCTCTATCGGCGTAGCGATGGTTGGTTGTGGCTCGGATAATGATGACATCACGGTGACATGTGACACTGCGGACTCTTGTACCAAGTTTACGGTTTTACATACTAACGATAACCATGGTCGCTTTTGGGAAAACAGTAAGGGTGAGTATGGAATGGCGGCTCGTAAAACGTTGATTGATAGTATTCGTGCGGAAGTGACTCAAAACGGTGGTGAGACGATCCTACTGTCCGGTGGTGACATTAATACTGGTGTTCCAGAGTCTGATATGCAGGATGCGGTACCAGATTTTGTTGGCATGAACCTTCTTGGTTACGATGCGATGGCATTAGGTAATCATGAGTTTGATAACAGCTTAGATGTGCTAGATATGCAGGCTGAATTAGCTGACTTCCCGATGCTAGCTGCGAATATTTATATTAAAGATGGAGACACAGTTACTGATGAACGCCTTTTCTCTCCATATAAAGTATTCACCATCAATGGCTTAAAAGTTGCTGTTATTGGCCTGACAACCAAGGATACGGCGAAATTAGTTAACCCTGACAACGTCGCGACGATTCACTTTGCCGACCCGCAAGTCGAAATCAAAAAAGCCATAAAAGAAATTGAGGCCAATGAAACGGTTGATCTGATTTTCGCTACCACGCATATGGGGCATTACGCGGATGGTCAACATGGTAGTGAAGTACCTGGAGATGTATTACTTGCTCGTTCTTTAGAAGAAGGGCAGTTAGATGCAATTATTGGCGGGCACTCTCAAAATCCTGTCTGTATGGAAGGCAATGAATACGCTGATTTCAATCCGGGAGATGATTGTAAGCCTGATCAGCAAAACGGTACCTACATCATGCAAGCTCACGAGTGGGGTAAGTATGTAGGTCGAGCTGACTTTGAGTTTTACGATGGTAAATTGCATTTAGCGAAATATGATCTGGTCCCTGTGAACTTAAAAGAGAAGGATGAAAATGGAAGTTACCAGTTTATCCAATCTGAAATTAAGCCTGATGCTACTGTAAAATCCATTCTCTACCCATATCAACAACAAGGGCAAGATCTGCTAGATGTCATCATCTCAAAGACAGATGCAAAACTGGAAGGTGATCGAAATGTTGTTCGAGCAGAGCAAACTAACCTTGGTCACTTGTTAGGAGAAGCATACCGTACTTATGACTTAGTGAATGCTGACTTTGGTGTGATGAACTCTGGTGGTGTTCGTGACTCAATTGCGGCGGGTGACATAGCTTATCGTGATGTGCTGACGGTTCAACCTTTCGGAAACTTCGTGACTAAAGCAACGATGACAGGGGCTGAGGTTAAGGCATATTTAGACGTTGTTGCGACCAAAACTGCAGGGTCGGGCGCTTACGCCCAACTCGACAATATTAGCTTAACCGTCGACTGTGACTTGAGTGATGTGACCATTAGAGAAATTAACAATAAAACTTTTAGCTTAACCGATACTTATACGTTCTCTGTTATCAGTTTCAGTGCGGCTGGTGGTGATGACTACCCAGTAATTGATGTTGAGTCGACGCAGTTGACGGATGCCGCTGTGCTGCGCGAGTTCTTCGTTAAGAACCCAGATGTCACTGCTGCGAATTACGCACCAGTGGATGGTGAGCTAATCTATATGAGCAATGGTTTAGAAGTAAAAGGCTGCCCTGCGAACTAATTTATAACGCATAAACAGAAACGACAAAGAAAATAGCCAGCGAATTGCTGGCTATTTTTGTATAAAACTTAGTGAGAAAATCTAGATAAACAGCGCCTTATAAGCCTGTTCAATCCCTTCAATCAACATCTGCATACCGATAACTGCGAGTATCAAACCCATCATTCGAGTAATCACGTTCAGTGCACTTGGCCCTACGGCTTTAACGAAGCGTTCGCCGAATACAAACAGTACGTAGGTTAAGGTACACAGTAGACCAAAGGCTACGATGGTAATGATGGTCTCGTAAATTCCTTCGGTACTGGCGAAGTTCATCGCAGTGGCAATGGTGCCCGGGCCGGCCAGTATTGGCATGGCTAAAGGTGATACGGCGATACTTAGAGCTGCGTCTCGCTGGGCATCTGAGTTTACTTTCTCTTTTGCTTTTGAGTGTGTTGAATCACCTTGCAGCATGTGAAAGCCAATCAAAAAGACCAGAATGCCGCCAGTGATGCGCAGTGCGTATAGCGTGATACCAAAGAGGTCAAAGATCAGTTTGCCAGAGATCGCAAAAGTACTGACGATAACGAAGGCGATAAGCACCGATCGGAATGCGATAGATTTGACCGTTTCCCTGTCATTGTCACCGGTTAATCCAAGAAAGATTGGCGTATTAGCGATAGGGTTCATGATGGCAAAAAAGCCCATGAACACGGTAATGGTATGAATGATGAGCTCTTTCATATTATTCCTTTGAAAAGATGCAGTTAAATACCAATGGTTTGTGTATTTAATCTTAGGTACAAATAATTATTAGAAATAGATAGTAGAGCAAGTGTGAATAAAAAACAGCCAGCATAAGGCTGGCTGTTTGGTTTTAGTGATAGGTGTAGAGTTTTGGTCGTCCGTTATTGCTTGATTCTCAATTAACGGAATCAAGCAATGGATAGATTGCGGCGCTCAATTTTGTCGTTATGCGTTCAAAGATTCGCTCACCGCCACAGCCAATGCAACTGTCGCACCGACCATTGGGTTGTTACCCATACCGATGAAGCCCATCATTGCCACGTGAGCCGGAACAGAAGAGCTACCTGCAAACTGAGCGTCAGCGTGCATTCTGCCCATGGTATCTGTCATGCCGTAAGACGCTGGGCCAGCTGCCACGTTATCTGGGTGCAATGTTCTACCTGTACCGCCGCCTGAAGCAACTGAGAAGTAAGGTAAACCTTGGCGAGTACGTTCTGCTTTGTAGATACCCGCAACAGGGTGTTGGAAGCGAGTTGGGTTAGTTGAGTTACCCGTAATACTTACATCCACTTCTTCTCTGTGCATGATTGCCACGCCTTCACGTACATCATCAGCGCCGTAACACAAGATCTCTCCGCGAGGGCCTTGTGAGAAGCGGCGACGTTCTGCTTCAATAAGCTCGCCTGTTTGGTAATCGTATTGAGTGCGAACATAGGTAAAACCATTGATGCGAGAAATTAAGTAAGCCGCATCTTTACCTAGACCATTGAGTATTACCTTCAATGGGTTGTGACGTGATTTGTTGACGTTGAGTGCGATTTTAATCGCACCTTCTGCAGCAGCAAAAGATTCATGGCCCGCAAGGAAAGCAAAGCAGTGGCTTTCTTCATTTAGAAGACGTGCAGCCAATGCGCCGTGGCCTATACCCACTTGACGTTGCTCGGCAACACTGCCGGGTTTAGTAAATGCTTGGAGGCCTTCACCAATAATATTAGCGGCTTGTTCTGCGCTGGTGGCTTTGCGAAATAACGCCAGTGCTGAGCCAAGGATATAAGCATCGGCAGCGCTTTCAAAAGCAATAGGTTGGGTGTCCATCACCATGGCTTTTGGGTCGACATTGTGTGATTTACAGTATTGGTTCGCTTGCTCTAAAGAGTCGAAGTTCATTTCTGCCAATACGCGAGTTACTGATTCATTAAATTGAGTGTTCATCATATCTTTCCTCTAAATTGGCAAAAATTACTGTTGGCGTGGGTTAATAGTGGTAACGGCTTCATCGAAGCGCCCATAAGTACCCGTCGCAAGGTCGGCCGCTTCGTTGGCTGACACGCCTTGATTTATCGCCTTCATCATTTTGCCGAGGTTGAGATACTCGTAGCCAATCACTTCACTGTGGTCATCAAGTGCAAGCTTGGTCACGTAACCTTCGGCAAGCTCTAGGTAACGAACGCCTTTCGCAGCAGTTGAGTAACTGGTACCTACTTGGCTGCGCTGTGTTTGACCGAGATCTTCTAATGCAGCGCCAATTTCTAGGCCGCCTTCAGAGAATGCAGACTGAGTTCGACCGTAAACAAATTGCAGAAAGATCTCGCGCATTGCTACGTTAATAGCGTCACACACTAAGTCGGTATTTAGGGCTTCAAGAATGGTTCTTCCGGTGAGGATTTCGGCTGCCATCGCGGCTGATTGAGTCATGCCTGAACAACCAATCGTTTCGATTAGTGCTTCTTCGATGATGCCGTTTTTTACGTTCAGCGTTAGTTTTGCTGCACCTTGTTGTGGTGCACAAGTGCCGACGCCATGGCTTAAGCCAGAAATAGCGATGACATCTTTTGGGCTAACCATAGCGCCTTCAACTGGAATTGGCGCTGAAGTGTGCAGATCACCCCTTTGAATAGGGCACATTGATTGAATTTCTGAAGAATAGTGCATAATGTTTTCTCACAGTTAGAGTCATTGAAGACCTAGGGTGTTGAGAAAACAGGACGTGTTGGAAGAGGTGCGGCTAATTCACTACAGATCTTGAGTATCGATAATCCAAAGGTGTCATGAAGCTCGGTCTTAAGAGACTAAGTCCATTTCAAAATGGAGGAATAGCGATACATCCAACAGTATTACCTGTTTTCGATTCTGTAGGAGTCATTAGCACTGTTCGAAAGAACGGGCGGTTGAAGCAAAAGCTTAGGTGGAACCCCATCACCTGATGGCTATAGATTAGATCTTTATCACACTTTCATGCAAGCGAATGTTTAGAGCGATTTCGACTATAAACAGGCTTCATTATATTTCAACAAGTATAAAAAAACGCCAATAACGAGCTCCGATAAGAGGCGTTATTGACGTTTTCTAGAAAAATATCAGCTAGTTACGCTGCATCTTCTTCTGCGTCTTCAACAGCTTCAAGTTTCTTTTCTTTTTTCGGAGCTGGTTTGCGCTTAGCACCTAATGCATAAAGAACTTCTTCTTTATTCTTCGCTAGGTACATTGCAAGTTCTTCTTGCTTGCCTTCATCTTCAACTAAGTCGCTTTTGCTTAACAGTTCAAAAAGCTCATCAGCCATATCCAGCATTTTGTCGTATGCGTCAGCTTCGGCTTTAGAGGTAAAAGTCATTTTCTCTTCTCCGTTGCGTTCGACCACGTACTTGACGATAACAGCCATGGTTAATCCTCTAAGTTTGATAAATTTTACTGGCTTTTTATACAGTTTCTGATGTTAAAAGTCCAGTTGGAGCCCTAACAATGCGGCCTCAATCTTGATGTGTAGCCCAGTCTTCACAATAACTCATGAAAGATTTCAGCAGCGGGCTCTGGTATTTGTCTTTGTGTACCAGCATCCAGAAACGTCGTTTCATGTCGAGTGGGACATCGAGTGCTTTCACTCGGCCTGAGTCAATTGCTCGTTGCGCCGCCAGTCGTGATAAACACGCGAATCCAAGATTGGCAGAAACTGAATTGATGATCGCCTCGGTGGTGTTGAGTTCAAAGGATTCATACCAGTGTTCGATACGCGGTGCGACGGCACGAAGGAAAAACTCGCGAGTCCCTGATCCTGATTCACGCAGGATCCAGTGACTATCTTCTAAATCGCTTAAAGTCACTTTTTCTTTTGAAACGAGAGGATGTTGATTACTAACAATAATACACATTTCATCGCTGCTAAACTGACTCGAAATGAGTTCAGGGTGTAATGTTTTTCCTTCAATTAGCGCGATATCAAGTTCATAATCCACCAACTTTTGGCAGATCAGCGCACTGTTTGAAATGAACAAGCTTTGATCCTGATGTTGAGTTCGTTCACGAAAGCCAGACAGAATAAACGGTGCGACCTGATTACCAATTGTGTCACTCGCACCGACCTTTAGATTGCCACTTAAAGGCTGGTCGTCACGGAACAAAACATCAATACCAGCAGCACGATGTAATATCTCATCCGCCAAAGGAAGAAGCTTTTGTCCTTCTTGATTGAGAATTAATCGGTTATTAACCCGGTCAAATAGAGAGTGACCGAGTTGTTTCTCCATTTCGCCTAGCGCCATGCTGACAGCGGCCTTAGACAGAAACAGAGCCTCAGAGGCTGCGGTCAATGTCGAGTGCTGGGTAATAGTGACGAACACTTTGAGTTGTTTAATTGAAATATTAGCCATCAGATTCCTAGTTTTACTCTGCTGGTGAAAATGGATTCTGTTCAGTATTGATGAACACTTGTTATATATAATTGGATATTGTTTAACGAAGCGCAAGCGTATTATGGCTTCAACAAGCTGATGAGTTCACAAGTTTAGTGAATTAAGTTTAAGAGAGGCTGACATGATTCAACGTATTAAATATAGATTAACAGGAGCTCCAACACCCATGGCTGGGTTAGCACTCGCAATTGCAAGCTTAGGCTGGTGTTGGGATGGTGTTTTAGTCGCACAAGGTATCTTACACACACCGGGTTTGGTGCAGTGGATCAGTGCTGGCATTGCGGCGGTATTACTTCTTGTTTTAGCTGTGAAATTTTTGATTCACGGCCACTTATTACGTGAAGACCTTGCACATCCTGTTGTTGGCAGTGTTGTACCCACATTCGCGATGGGTTGTATGGTGGTGTCTGCTTCGTTGGCTCCAATCTCTCAATTCTTACAAGAAGCGGTGTGGCTCGCTTCGGTAGCTTTGCATGTCGTGTTCTTGGTGAGCTTCTTATACCACAGAGCTAAAAACTTTGAGATTCACCACATGGTGCCAAGCTGGTTTGTACCACCAATCGGTATTATCGTGGCAGACGTTTCTTTTTCAGGTAACCCGATCTTAGAACCCGTTGCTCACGCGACTTTAGTCTTTGGTTTATTGGTTTATGCGGTAATGCTACCTCTCATGATTTATCGTTTGATCTTCTCTCATGAAGTGCCAGATGCGGCGAAACCAACCATTGCGATTATGGCGGCACCAGCAAGTCTATCTCTAGCTGGCTACCTAACGGTGACGGCAAATCCTTCGCCAGTTATCATCGGTCTATTGTTTGGTATTGCAGTGCTAATGACGTTCATCATTTACGCAGCGTTCTTCAAACTACTTCGTCTGCCATTCAGCCCAGGCTATGCGGCGTTTACCTTCCCAATCGTGATTGGTGCAACGGCGTTATTCAAATTGGCGGCTTGGATGCAAACTGTTGGTGTGGAAGCTCACTATGTGGATCAAGTGTTCAACCTAGCGTATCTAGAATTGATTGTGGCAACGTTTGTAGTGGGTTATGTGGCGGTTCGTTATTACATGAATTACAAACCTCACCGTGTTCTAAGTGTGGTAGGTAGTAGATTGTAAGAAGCAATAGTTCAAAAGATAAACGGACCTTAAGTTTTCAGTATTTCATAAGCTTATATTCCTAATCCAAACACGGCACTTATGCTAATCTGGCTTTATATTGTGGCAAGATTAGCGTGAGTGCACTTTGTTTACTGTTTACCATTCCAATAAAGTTGATACTTTAAAAATCCTTCTCGTTCACTTAATCAAAAGTGATCCTTTAGCCAATCCTTTCGAAAAAGAGCAGATCTTGGTTCAGAGCCCAGGTATGTCTCAATGGCTTAAGATGGAACTCGCCAAAGAGTTTGGCGTAGCAGCAAATATCGATTTCCCACTTCCAGCAACCTTCATTTGGGATATGTTTACCCAAGTGCTTCCTGATGTACCTAAACGCAGTGCTTTTAACAAGGAAGCGATGACATGGAAGCTGATGAGTTTGCTACCCGCTAAGCTTGACCACCCTGATTTTTTACCTCTACAACGCTACCTTGAAAACGACGAAGATGATTCGAAGTTGTATCAATTGGCAGAAAAAATTGCCGATATCTTCGATGGTTACTTGGTGTATCGACCTGAATGGATGGCGATGTGGGAAGCGGGAGAGCCCGTTGCAGAACTTATCGATGATGAGGGACAACAAGAGCACCCTTGGCAACCGATTTTGTGGCAAGCACTCTATGAGAAAACCTTGTCTCAAGGCCAATCTAAATATCACCGTGGCAACTTGTATCACGACTTCATTGAAGCGCTAGCCAAGCAACAAGGTCAACTGCAACATCTGCCTAAACGCTTATTTGTGTTTGGTATTTCTTCGTTGCCTCCTCGCTACATGGATGCATTGAAAGCGCTTGGCGAGCAGATTGATGTGCACTTGATGTTTACCAATCCTTGCCAACATTACTGGGGCGATATTCGCGATCGTAAATACTTGGCAAGAGTCGAAGCACAGCGCCGCAAGCAGTTTGCTTTGATTGATGGTTTACCTCAGCTTGAAGGCGAAGCCTCACCATTGAAAGATGGCATTGAAGCCAACGTTGAAGACGAACTACACACCAGCCAAGCCGTCGGTAATAGTTTACTTGCGTCTATGGGTAAATTGGGTAGAGATAACCTGTTCTTGCTGTCTCAATCAGACAGCGAAGAACATGAATTCTTTATTGATGTTGAGAGGGATAACCTGCTTCATCAACTGCAAGCCGACATTCTCCAGTTAGAAGAGCATCAAGACGACCACATCTTAGATTCCAGCAACCATAAGCAGGTGGTTGAACTAGGTGATCGCTCGTTGACGGTACACGCTTGTCATAGCCCAATGCGTGAGGTTGAAGTCCTTCATGATCAGCTGTTGGCAATGTTTGATGCTGACCCGACACTGAAGCCACGCGATATCATCGTGATGGTGTCTGACATTAATGCTTATAGCCCAGCGATTCAGGCGGTATTTGGTAATGCTCCGGGTGAGCGCTATATCCCATATTCAATCTCAGATAGAACCGCCGACCAAGAAAGCCCAATATTGACTGCCTTCATGCAGCTGGTCGCGCTACCGAATACGCGTTGTTTAGCGTCTGAGTTACTAGAGCTATTAGAAATTCCTGCAATGATGGCGCGCTTTGGTATTGATGAGTTTCAATTCGAGCAAGCCAAGCAATGGGTTGAAGAAGCGGGCATTCGTTGGGGTGTTGACGCTTCAACGGCGACAGAATTTGACCTACCTGCAACCGAGCAAAATACCTGGCTATTTGGCATTCAGCGCATGTTATTAGGATATGCGATGTCGGACTCTGCGGGTTTGTTTGAAACCGAACACTCTCCAATTGCCGCTTATAACGAAGTTCAGGGCATTAACGCCGAACTTGCGGGTAAGTTAGCGCACTTTATTGACCGTATCGCTCATTACCGCCAACGACTAACTGAAACCCAATCAATCGATATGTGGCGTGAAACCTTGCTGCAAATGATTGATGACTTCTTTGCGGTTGAACTAGAAGGCGAGGTGGTACTTAAGTCGATTCGTGATGCACTTTCACAACTGAATGAACAGCTTGATGATGCCCTGTACGAGCAAGAGTTGTCGCCAAGCATTATCTACCAGTACCTCAATAATAAGTTATCTGGTGCGCGTATCAGCCAGCGTTTCTTAGCGGGTCAAGTTAACTTTTGTACCTTGATGCCGATGCGTTCTATTCCGTTCAAAACCGTTTGTCTATTAGGCATGAATGACGGGGTTTACCCTCGCTCAATGCCCCCAGAAGGTTTTGATTTGATGAACGGTCGCACTCGTCCAGGAGACCGTTCTCGTCGTGATGATGACCGCTACCTATTTTTAGAGGCGATGTTGTCGGCGCAAGAGTGCTTGTACATCAGTTATGTCGGCCGTTCAATTCAAGATAATACCGAGCGAGTGCCGTCGGTATTGGTTTCAGAGTTAATTGAGTACTGCCAACAGAACTACTGCTTAAGTGAAGACCAATCACTACCAAGCGATGATTCTGGGCTCAACCTGACCCA
The DNA here is from genome assembly GCF_021728015.1 of Vibrio sp. G-C-1. NCBI lineage: Bacteria > Pseudomonadati > Pseudomonadota > Gammaproteobacteria > Vibrionales > Vibrionaceae > Vibrio > Vibrio sp. G-C-1. The sequence continues at coordinate 130,985 of NZ_JAKKCR010000013.1, forward strand.
AGCGATCAGCTTTGAACACACCATGACACCGTTCAGCCCCGCTGCGTTTACTCAAGGTGACGCGAGCCATGTATTGAGCTACGCCAAAGAGTGGCTTCCAGCGGCTAACCGTTCCGGTGAACGCAGTGGTGAATTCAATCGCGCATTGGATGATTACTTGTTGGGTGCAACGTATCCGTTAGAACTCGACTTGGTTGAGTTACAGCGTTTCTGGCGCTTACCGGTTCAGTACTTCTTTAATCGCCGTCTAAAAGTGGTGTTTGAGCCTCCTCTTCCTGTGATGGAAGATGATGAACCATTCGTACTTAATGGACTAGAGAGTTTCCAACTTAAGGATGCTTTGCTGCAAGTGCTGCTAGACCACCCTGAAGGTGCAGACGAAGCGGTTCGATTGTTTGTCTCTGAGCAAAAAGCACAGGGCCGATTACCGGTCGGCGCCTTTGGTGATATCGAATTTGAAACCAACCGTGTTCAAGCGGAAGACTTAGCCAAAGAGATTCGATTTGTGAGCGGCTCACCGCAACAAGATCTCGAAGTGAATATCGAATTTGATGTGTTAGGCGAAGGCAAACCTGTTCGTTTGATGGGTTGGTTAACTCAAAACTATCAATCAGGTCTAGTGCGTTTCCGTAGCGGTAAAATACGCTCTCAAGATTATTTGGCAGCGTGGATTGATCATTTATGTTGTGCAGTGATGGGACACGGAAAAACGACTCATATTATTGGCTATGACAGAAAAGAGGGCGTTGTTCACCAAACGCTACAACCTATCGGCGATGCACAGCAGGCGAAGAGCTTGTTGGCAGAGTTAGTACGACTGTTTTATCAAGGCATGACAGCACCGCTACCTTACTTCCCGAAAACCGCATTGGCTGGCGTTGAGGCTGGCTTTAGCCGTGGTAAGTGGGTCGATGACGAAGAAAAGTCCCTTAAGAAAATGGCCGATACCTTTAATGATAGCTTCGCCTTTACGGGCGAGGGTAGAGATACCTACATCTCACGTATTTGGTCTAAATGGGACGATGAGTTGGCTGCTGAGTCACGGATGTATTCAACGCTTGTGTTACAGGCGGCAAGGTTGGCAGCTGCCGATCTGGAAGATCAGGAGTAATTGGTTGTGATCGACAAGATCAATAGCGGGTGCGCTGAATTAATGAAAGACGAAAGAGAGTCGTTGGTAAGCATTTGGGATGCCTGCTTTCAAAGTGAAGGGAATCAAGGCAAAGGGAAGCAGGTACAGGAAATAAAGTGGCCGCCAGTAAATCATTATTAGTGTAGGGCGTTCGCTGTACGGCCACAGGTCAGAGGGACCATTATTCTGTGGTTCAAAGTAACGCCGTAAAGTACAAAACTCATAGGCGCTCCTGAACTCGTGGGCGCATAGTAGCGAGGCGATCTGAATTGATCCGTGAGAGAGATCGCACTAACTATTAACAAATCAGCGTAGGACGTAAATTGAATGACGTTTTCCACGCTAGGTCACATTTGTAACAACACATTTATCAGAAGGCAGTAAGGCATGACGACCACAAGCAGTGTTCAGGTAATCGCTCCAAAAACACTCGATACCATGACGTTTCCACTTCATGGCGCGCGTTTAATTGAAGCATCGGCGGGTACGGGTAAAACATTTACTATTGCTGGCTTGTATTTGCGCTTACTGCTGGGGCACGGCACTGCTGCGCCGCAAGGTGATCTGACGGAAGCTACACGACACCATGAGCCACTAACTGTAGACCAAATTCTAGTGGTGACCTTTACCGAAGCGGCTACCGCTGAGCTGCGAGATCGTATCCGTGCTCGAATCCATGATGCACGGATTGCGTTTGCACGTGGGCAAAGTGATGACCCAGTGATTGCTCCTTTGTTACAAGCCATCGATGATCATGCTGGCGCAGCTAAAACTCTGCTTAACGCTGAAAGACAAATGGATGAAGCAGCGGTCTACACCATTCACGGTTTCTGTCAGCGAATGTTGACTCAAAATGCCTTCGAGTCTGGAAGCCGCTTTGATAATGAATTTGTGACCGATGAAAGCCACCTAAAAGCACAAGTGGTTGCCGACTATTGGCGTAAACAGTTCTACCCATTGCCAATTCAATTAGCAGGTGAGGTTCGTAATATCTGGGGTTCTCCCGCTTCTCTATTGGCTGACGTAAATCGTTATCTGACGGGTTCTCCACTAAAGCTAACCGTCGAAGCAATGTCGGGCGACCTGCAAACTCTGCACAATCAAAACCTAGATAAAGTGAAGCAACTTAAGGCGTTGTGGTGCGAATCCGAAGCGGACTTTTTGGCTTTGATTTCAGGTTCAGATGTGAACAAGCGCAGCTACACCAAGAAGTCTTTACCGACTTGGTTAGAAGCGGTCACGGCATGGGCGCAGAGCGACACTCATGATTACCAGTTTCCAGATAAACTAGAGAAGTTCTCACAAGCCACTTTAATTGAAAAAACACCGAAAGGCACTGCACCTCAGCACGCCGTTTTCGAAGCGATTGAGGACTTCTTAAATTCTCCAGCAGATCTAAAAGCTCCATTGCTGGCGCATGCCATTACCCATTGCCGAACCATGTTAGCCAAAGCTAAACAGCAAAAGCAGTGGTTATCGTTTGATGATTTGTTGACTCAGTTATCCGCGTCGATTGATGTGGATGAGCAGTCACTGCTAGTGGAGAGAATTCGAACCTTATACCCAGTGGCGATGATCGATGAATTCCAAGATACCGATCCGCTGCAATACAGTATTTTTAGCCGAATCTACCTCGATAATCCGCAGTGTGGTCTGTTTATGATCGGTGACCCGAAGCAGGCTATCTATGGCTTCCGCGGCGCAGATATCTTTACCTATATCAAAGCGAGAAACCAAGTTAGTGCTCACTACACGCTAGGGACTAACTGGCGTTCGAGTGCTGATATGGTCAGCGCGGTAAACCAAGTGTTTATGAATTCGGATAGCCCGTTTATCTACGATCAAGACATTCCATTCTTACCCGTTGCTGCTAGCCCATCGGCTGATAAACGCCAATGGATGATGAACGGAGAAACCCAGCATGCACTGACCTTTTGGCTACAAGAAGCGGAAGATAAGCCATTGCCGAAAGGCGAATATCACAAAGCCATGGCCGAGGCGACAGCGAGTCAAATTCAAACCATTCTGACCGCCTCTCAAAATCAACAAGCCTATTTTGATAACGGCAAAAAACAACATGCCGTGAATGCGGGTGATATTGCTGTTTTGGTTCGAACCGGTAGTGAAGGTCGTCTGATCAAGAACGCGCTGTCTGAGCAAGGCATTGCGAGTGTGTATTTGTCTAACCGAGATAGCGTGTTCACCAGCTTGGTCGCACAAGATATTCAACGTTTGTTGCAGGCGGTGCTGACACCTGAAAATGACCGTGCGTTGCGCGCCAGTTTGGCCTCAGAGTTGTTTGCTTTGGATGCCGCATCATTGGATGAACTCAATAACGATGAAGTGGTTTGGGAAAACGTTGTTAACGAGTTTAGAGAATATCGCAAGTTGTGGCTTCAGCGCGGCGTGTTGCCAATGCTTCGCAGTGTGATCAGTAAACGACATCTCGCGGAACGCTTACTGGAAGAAGAAAATGGTGAGCGCTCACTCACTGATTTAATGCACATTGGCGAATTGTTGCAACAAGCAAGACAAGAACTCGACAGTGACTATGGCTTGTTGCGTTGGCTGGCAGACGCGATATCAGATGCACAAAATGGTTTAGGTGGCAGTGACGACGACATTCAACGCCTTGAATCAGAAAGAAACTTGGTTCAAATCGTTACCATTCATAAATCGAAAGGCTTGGAATATGATCTAGTATTCCTGCCGTTCGTTGCGAGTTACCGAGAAGCGAGTGAAGGCAAGTTCTACGATCACGATTCAGATACCACAGTGCTTGATATTACCGGTAGCGACAGTGCTTTAGCGCAAGCCGACAAAGAGCGATTAGCGGAAGACTTACGTTTGGTTTACGTGGCGCTGACTCGTGCTGTTTATGGATGTTTTATTGGCATGGCACCGCTACGTAAAGGGCGTTCAACCAAAGAACCAACTGGCGTTCACTTAAGTGCGATGGGCTACTTGGTTCAAAACGGACAAGAACAAGGCATTGTTGAGTTGAATCAAGCTCTATCTGCGATTGAGGGTAAGAATTCAAGCGTATTACTGTCTGATACTCCGACTGCTCACGATCATGTTTTTGTGCAAACAGAGCAAGTGAGTGACAACTTACAGGCCAGTGAACTCAAGGCTTCAATTGACCGAGCTTGGCGTATCACCAGTTACTCAGGACTAGTCAAACAGGGCAGCCACGGAGCAAGCCATGATGCGACCATTGAGGTGTCTGGCTTTGATATTGATTCGGCGGATGAACAAGACGAGTCTGAGTTGATAGAACCTGAACGTTCTATATTCACGTTTCCTCGCGGCGCTCGTCCAGGTACCTTCTTGCACACCTTGTTTGAGGATGTTGAGTTTACTGAGCCAGCAACCAGCGAACATAACACGCAAGTAATCACTCACTTATTAGAGTCGGAGCAATACGAACTAGAGTGGCTACCCGTGCTTCAACAGCTTGTCGATACAGTGCTGAACACTGCGTTGGATGGTAAGAACTTAAAGCTAAGCGAGAAAGATTCGACGCAACGATTGGTCGAGATGGAATTCTTATTGCCGATCGAAGTGTTGGCTGCATCTGAGCTCAATCAAACCATTCAGTATCATGATCCCTTGTCGGCAAAAGCGGGTGACCTAGGTTTTCAAACTGTACAAGGCATGCTGAAAGGCTTTATCGATTTGGTGTTTGAGCATCAAGGTAAATACTATGTACTCGACTGGAAATCGAACCATCTAGGTGATGACGTTGCCGTCTACCATGGTGAAGCATTGAAATCGGCGATGGCCGACCACCGCTACGATCTGCAATATCAAATCTATGCGTTGGCATTGCATCGTTTCTTACGCAGCCGCGTTGCGGATTATAGTTATGAACAACATTTCGGTGGGGTTTATTACTTGTTCTTAAGAGGAATGGACGGCCAATCTCAACAAGGTATTTTCTCGGCTAAACCCACATTGGCTTTGCTCGATGAAATGGATCAATTGATTGACGGTAAAGTGATAGACAGACGTTCAGCACAATTGAATGACAATGAAACTGGACAGATGGGGCTTTTATAATGACAACGACCACTAATACCAGCATAGAAACAGCGAACTCTGTAAAGCCAGTTTCACTTATCCCTGAACAGCTCATGGATGTACTCAAGTTCCTAGCGGATAAGGGCTCAATTCGTCAGCTGGATTATCAGTTTGCCCGTTTTATTTCTCAGCAAGCGACGAGTCACTCTCAAGAGGTAGGGTTTCTCGCTGGGGTCGTGAGCCATGAATTAGGCAAGGGGCATATTTGTACTCAGCTTATACAGCAGTATACGGTAGGCCCTGAACAAACGGCGGATCTTGCTCAGTTACTTGGGTTGTACGGTGAAACGGCACTGCAACTGAACCAAAAATTGCTAGGTATTGATTGGGCTACTGTTCTGCAATCATCTAACTTAGTGGGTACGACCAATGATTGTGTTAAGCCGCTAATGTTCGATGGGCAACGTGTCTACTTACAGCGTTACTGGAACTATGAGGTTGTGTTGGCTGAAACTCTAAACCGTTTAAGTAAGCCAGTAGAGTTCAATACTGAACAGAAGAAGGCACTGACTGAAACGCTCAATCAACTATTCGCACGCAGTTACCATTTTCTGTTTAATGCCTTAGCCAAGGCTGAAGCAAACCAACAAACGTCTCAGGTATTACGCCAACAACTGGTGTGTGACCATCTAGATATTGTGAATGAGCAGGCTTTGGATTGGGGTGCAATCGACGAAGCGATTGTCCAAGCTAAGCAGGTAACGGACTTAGATGTTTTAGACGGTTTGGTACCGCTATCAGCATGTTTGAACTGGCAAAAAGTGGCGGCAGCGGTGGCGTTAAGTCGACGTTTTGCTGTTATTTCTGGCGGACCGGGCACCGGTAAAACGACCACGGTAACTAAGTTACTTTCGGCTATGGTCGAGCAATCGCTAAGCCAAGGTAAAACACCGACGATCAAGCTAGTGGCACCGACAGGTAAAGCGGCAGCACGTTTAACTGAGTCGATTGGTAAAGCGATTGAGCAGCTGCCATTAGCACCTGAAGTAAAGGCCAACATACCGACTGAATCCAGTACTTTACATAGGTTACTCGGCGCGATTCCTAATCGAGCGGAATTTAGACATAACCGACGTAATCCACTTCACCTTGATATATTGGTAGTGGATGAAGCTTCTATGGTTGACCTGTCGATGATGTATAAACTGGTGGATGCACTTCCTGAGCACGCAAGGCTCATCTTATTGGGTGATAAAGACCAACTCGCTTCAGTAGAGGCAGGTGCTGTGCTCGGTGATATCTGTTCATTCAACTCTGCTGGTTACAGCAGCGCGCAAGGAAACTTGATTGCGGAGATGACAGGCTTTGATGCGATAGCTAAACCAAGACAAGACAAAGCTGGATCGGTGAATCCGCCTGCGATTGCAGACAGCTTGTGTATGCTGCAGAAGAGTTACCGCTTCGATGCGCGTTCCGGTATCGGGCAGTTGGCAAAAGCAATCAATAATGGTTCTGCGAATCAAGTAGACCAAGTGTTTGCCAAAGGTTTTGGCGATATTGAAAATCATCTCCTGTCGAGTGACAGCTATAATTTGATGCTGCGTACCTTGGTTAACGAGTATGGTGCGTATCTCAACCGAATGAATGTGCCGTTGGAAGAGCTAGAAACCCAAGAAGCGCGAGCGAAGTCGGTGCTCGATTTGTTCAGTCAATGTCGACTATTGTGTTCTATTCGTGAAGGGGATTTTGGTGTTAAAGGCCTCAACCACAGAATCGAAAGGGCGCTTGCCGCAAGACGTTTAGTGAATCCGCACAACGATGAATTGTGGTATCACGGGCGACCAGTCATGGTGACGCGTAATGATCATGGCTTGGGTTTGTACAATGGTGATATTGGTATCTGTATGCTTGAGGTGGATTCAAGCCAACCTGATTCAGCACCTCGCTTGAAGGTCTATTTTGAGTTGCCGGATGGTAGCGTGAAAGCTGTGTTACCAAGCAGAGTGCCCGATCATGAAACGGCTTATGCAATGACGATACATAAATCTCAGGGTAGTGAGTTTGATCTGACCTTAATGATCTTGCCGCCGGATTTCAGCCCTATTTTAACGCGAGAGCTTATCTATACCGGTATTACACGTGCCAAGAAACGACTGATGATGTTCAGCGACACAAATGTGTTGAAGCGTGGGATTAAGGTGAAAACAGAGCGAGTGAGTGGTTTAGGCAGTCGCTTAACGAATTAGTCGTTAATGGCCGCTAGAAAAGGGCTTGAACTTAGAGCTAGATAAACACAAAGCAACCATCCCTGGTTGCTTTGAACGTTATTAAGACTCTTTGCTTAAAAACGCTCGAGTAAACGATATATGGTTTATCTTGTACTTTGCTTGGCAATTCAAAATAAACTCTTTTAGATTCTCGCTAACAGGGAACACGCAGTGTACGTCTAGCCCTTCTAAGAATTGGTTATCAGCCATATCCCAAAAACTTTGCAGCGAGTTACAAACAATGGTTCTCATATCAATGTTGCTCTTTTTGCTGTTTATATTAACGAGCAGAGCTAATGGTTAGCATGCTGACCGTCAACGGGTATAGCAATCCGTGCAGTGACCATCTCAATGAGTTCGATATGACTATCGAGATGGCAATTCCAATAAAAACATTTGTTAATATTATAAAGCGCCTAAATTCTATACAATTATTCGTGTGAGTGAAAGTGCATATTTGATAAACCTCATATAGTAAACGATTACATTTGCAATTATTTTTCTATTAAATTGAGATTCCGCTCCAAAACTTTATTTATACGTTTAGCGCTAAGATTTTTGAGTTTCTCTGATAGTTGTATAGCCCTTGTTTTTCCATCGGTAACTCGTCCACGCCTATCTCGTAAAACCCCTGCTCACGGAACCAGTGAAGGCTGTGCGTAGTAAGGACAAAGATCTGGTCGATATCACGAGATTTTGATTGATGGCGCATGTAATCCAGCAGTAACTGGCCACGGTTTCCATCGCGATAGTCTGGGTGGATAGCAACACAGGCCATCTCTGCCATGTGGTCTTCTGGGTACGCGTATAGCGCAGCGCAACCAATAATTAGGCCGTCTTTTTCGATAATGGTAAAGCGATAGATCTCTTGCTCTAACTGCTCTCTTGAACGGCGAACTAAGATGCCTTGTTCTTCCAGTGGACGAATGAGGTCAAAGATGCCACCGATATCATCAATCTGAGCTTGTCTTACTTGCTCGGCACTTGCCATGACCACTTGGGTGCCAATACCATCAAAAGAGAATAGCTCTTGAATTAATGCGCCATCCACTTTGTAGCTGATTAGATGACAACGAGGCACTCCAGCACGACAAGCAGAGATAGCACCTTTTAAGAAGCGTAACGTACCAGTGCTCATATCTTCTTTAGGGTTCTGAGATTCCGTTAAGCGTTCTAGAATTTGCTTGGCGTCTTTAGGGAAGAGTTCGGCGAGTACATTACCGCTTTCATCGGTTACTCCTTGCTCTGAACAAAAACCAATCAGCTTGTCGGCCTTTAAACGAATAGCAACTTGGGTTGCGACCTCTTCAGAAAGCAGGTTAAAGCTTTCGCCAGTCACGGAGCTAGCAATAGGCCCAAGAAGGACGATGGAACCTTGGTCAAGTGTGCGATTAATCCCTTCGATGTCTATTCTACGAATACGGCCGCTGTGGCAATAATCCGTACCATCATCGACACCTAGCGGCTGAGCGGTAATGAAGTTACCACTCATTACATTGAGTTGAGTGCCTGCCATCGGGGTGTTGTTTAGACTCATTGAAAGTCGAGCTGTGATGGCAAGTTGTAGTTGGCCAGCAGCCTGCATCGCGACACCTAAAGAATATTCGTCAGTAACTCTAATATTCTTATGGTAAGGCGTGTGGCAATCTTGCCTTGCTAATAGTTGGTTGATCTGTGGTCTTGCTCCGTGAACGAGAACAATTTTTACCCCAAGGCTGTGGAGTAAGGCTATATCGCTAATTATGTTGCCAAAGTTTCTATCGGCAACGGCTTCGCCACCAAGCATAATAACCATGGTTTTGCCACGGTGAGCGTTCACGTAAGGGGTTGATTGTCTGAAACCTTTTACTAGCGCTGTACTTCTTAATTTCACAGAACAAGTCCATTTGTGTTTATTTATTCGCTAATTTAGCATTTAAATTCAAATATAAACAGCACCTTTTTTGGAATAAAGCGCAAACTATTCTCATCTAGGGTTCATTATATAAACTGTCTCAGTGTAGAATGCATATAGCATCTTTATGAGTCGTAACCGAATGCAACAAGCTCCAGCAACAAAGAACAAAATCGATGAGATTACCCAAGGCCTCTACAGTGAAGTTGAGCAACGCAATCAATCTAAGTTGAAGCGTAAGATTATTGAACGCTGTTTAATGGTTTTAGCTTTGGTGGGATCGTTTGCTGTGGTTTCCTTGTTCGGTGATGTGCTTTCCCGAGTACAAGATGCGGCAACGCCCGACAATCTGATATACGGTACGTGGGTAGAGCAGGACGTTGCACATTATGCGACAGACGAATTTCGACTAAATGCTAATGGCGTGTCAGTGCGTGGGTCTGTTGTTTCGACGAGTTTTGACTTTGATGGTAACTACTTCGAATATAAAGCGGGTGATAAAACCTATCGCTTCCGCATGACCAATTCTGACAACACAGAAATGGTGCTCGATTCTGATAATCACTACAATCCCGTCTTCCGTCTTAAAGGCCATATCGAGAACTCAGTCCGATAGGTTATCTTATTGTAAACTCTTACAATCTACGATTGTGTTATCTGACTGTTTTTGTCATCCTCGATGCATAGAATTTTTAGGATGACTCTTGTGATTAAAAAATGGCTTCCCCTTGTCGCTGCCTCTTTCTTATTTGGCTGTGCTCAACCGACTGATCTTGCTCAACAACACCTTGATGACGAATTTCCCCGCACCTTAAATAAGGTCGATCAGGTTGAATCCAATAAACCAAGAGACTACACCGCATTTGCAGAGCAAGCTGAAATGGTGGTTTCTAAATCCCCTTCGATGGCTAAAATCTATGAGCCGCTTTATCAGCAACTCAATGAGTGGGCGATGCAAAGTGGAGATCCAAGCGAGCTCGCTAACTTTGGCGTTCAAACTGCTCAATTGGGTGGTGGTGATAAGCAAGGCAACGTTTTGTTCACGGGGTACTTTTCTCCTGTAATGGAGCTACGCCACGAAGCCAGTGAAGAATACCGTTTCCCTGTTTATGGACTTCCAGAGTGCGATAAAGAGTGTCCAACCCGCGAAGAAATCTACAACGGTGCATTAGAACGCCAGGGCCTTGAGTTAGGTTACTCGGCGAACCGCATCGATCCATTTATGATGGAAGTGCAGGGCAGTGGATTCGTGCATTTCGGTGATGACGATACGTTGCAGTATTTCGCATACGCGGGTAAGAACAATAAAGCTTACGTGAGCATTGGCCGTGTTTTGATCGAGCGAGGCTTAGTTCCACGCGAAAAAATGTCACTGAAAGCAATCAAAGAGTGGGTATTGGCAAACGATCCTGAAGTAGTCAAAGAGCTGCTTGAGCAAAACCCATCTTTCGTGTTTTTTGAAGCGAGAGACGACCTGTCAGTAATGGGCAGCGCGGGCATTCCTTTATTACCTATGGCGGCAGTCGCGGGCGATCGCTCTATATTGCCTATGGGGACGCCAATCCTGGCTGAGGTTCCATTATTGAATGCAGACGGTACTTGGAGCGGTGCGCACCAACTAAGACTGTTACTGGTTTTGGATACCGGTGGCGCAGTTAAGCAGAACCATTTGGATCTCTACCACGGTATGGGGCCAAGAGCAGGAACTGAAGCGGGTCATTACAAGCATTTTGGTCGTGTATGGAAGCTTGGCTTAGATGGCAGTGCAACCGAAGCGCCTTGGGCTTTGCCTCCTGAAAAGGTCGAGTAAACAACAATAAAATAGGGCATTGAAAGCGAATCGCTAATCCCCTAGACTTTTAAATCAAGAGTGCGTATAAAACGCACTCTTTTCTTTTTCTCAGAAATAAATTGGCGGCAACAATGCGTGAATTGACCACTCCAGCTTCAGAAAACTATGACCAACGATTTGGTGGCACTCGTCGCTTATATGGCAATAATGAAGTCGACATACTTAGAGCAGCACACGTGTGTGTGATCGGTATTGGCGGTGTAGGTTCATGGGCTGTTGAAGCGCTTGCTCGTACCGGTTTAGGTGAGCTGACTTTGATCGATATGGATGATGTGTGTCTGACTAACATCAACCGTCAAATCCACGCAATGTCGGGTACCGTCGGTAAGAGCAAAATCGAAGTGATGGCAGAACGCATCAAACTGATTAACCCTGAGTGTAAAGTGAACCTGATTGACGACTTTATTGGTCCTGATAATCAGGCTGAATACCTATCGAAAGAGTTCGACTTTGTGTTAGATGCGATTGATAGTATGAAAGCTAAGGCTTCACTGTTGGCATATTGTCGTAGTAACAAAATTAAGGTGATCACCACCGGTGGCGCGGGTGGGCAAGTCGACCCGACTCAAATCAAAGTGGCCGATCTGACTAAGACGATTCAAGATCCGCTAGCGAAGAAGCTAAAAGACACCCTTCGTCGTCATCATAATTTCCCTAAGAACCCTGCGCGTAAGTTTGGTATCGATTGTGTGTTCTCGACTGAACAGCTGAAATACCCTCAAGCCGACGGCAGTGTATGTGCTGCGAAAGCAACAGCGGAAGGTCCAAAACGCATGGACTGTGCGACGGGTTTTGGCGCTGCGACAGTAGTTACTGCGACTTTTGGTTTTGTGGCTGTTTCACGTATTGTTGAAAAGCTGATTCAAAAGCACTCTAAGTAGTTCTCTATTATTTGCTTGAGAACACTAAACCATTGTCACCTGTACATTTAGTCATAATTTATTGGATATTAAAATGATGTCATTCCCAAGCTCTCCATTCGGCACTGAAATTACCAGTGATGATATTGTCGCGAAGATGCAGACATTCAGCGGCTGGGAAGATCGTTATCGCCAAGTGATTCAATGGGGTAAGAAATTACCTAGCATGCCTGATGAGCTGAAGAGTGAGCAGGTTGTAGTTTCTGGTTGTGAAAGCCAAGTCTGGCTAGTTTCTCAGAACATCGACGGTGTTTGGTATTTTTGTGCTGATTCTGATGCTCGTATCGTGCGCGGTCTGATTGCATTAGTGATGGCTGCGTATGATGGAAAAACATCAGAGCAGGTTCAAGCGTTCGATATTGATGGTTACTTTGAACAAATCGGTTTAATTACCCACCTTAGCCCATCTCGCGGGAACGGATTAAAAGCGATCGTTGCTCAAATCCAAGAGCTAAGTGCTTAATATCTCTTAGATACACAGAAACGAAAAGGGTTGACGCTAAACGCCAACCCTAAATAATCTCGCTACTCGCTACAGCATATCAACGGCTTTTTCTATCGCAGCTATAAGCTTATCAACGTCATCCATGTTGTTGTAAATACCAAATGAAATTCGAACCGTGCCTTTCACATTAAGCGCATCCATTAATGGGTGAGCACAATGATGCCCTGCACGTACCGCGATCCCTTGCTGATCCAATAGAGTCGCTATATCTTGGTGGTGAACGCCATCCATCACAAAAGTAATCACGCTTGCGTTGGGCTGATACCCCAAAACCTGAATATCATTCAGTTTACTGAGTGCAAGATAAGTCTCGTGTTGTAGCTGGTGGATATGATTTTCGACATCTTGCTGTGCAAAATCACTTAACCATTCTATTGCAGTGCTTAATGCTATCGCTCCGGCCACATTTGGCGTACCCGCTTCAAACTTCCCAGGCAGCTGTGAAAAAGTAGTGCCAGAAAAAGAGACGCGCTCAACCATTTTTCCACCACCGTGCCAAGGTGGCATCGCTTCGAGCAATTCAAGTTTGCCATAAAGTACACCGATACCCGCAGGGGCATAGAGCTTGTGCCCTGAGAATACGTAGAAATCCGCACCTAAAGCAGCAACATCAACTGGCTCATGAACGATGCCTTGTGCGCCATCGACCACAACAATCGCATTCATCTTGTGTGCTTTTTCTATGACAGCTTCGATTGGCTGACGAGAACCCGTCACGTTGGTTATCTGAGCTAATGCAACAATCTTGGTTCGTTCATTTAAAAGCGTATCAAACGCGACTAGGTCAAATTCGCAATCTGATGTCATCGGTACCTTAACGACTTTAGCCCCGGTTTGTTCTGCCACAATTTGCCAAGGCACAATGTTGGCGTGATGCTCCATTTCACTCACTAAGATCTCATCGCCAGTCTGAAGGGTACTTCTTGCGTAGGTTTGAGCGATCAGGTTAAGTGCTTCGGTGGCACCACGAGTCCAGATGATCTCTTTTGAAGAAGTTGCCCCAATAAACTGAGCGACCTTATCTCTGGCAGCTTCAAACTGACTGGTCGCGTTCGCTGTTAAGCTATGGCTACCACGGTGAACATTGGCATTTTGTTTGGAGTAATATTGGCTAATGGCATCAATAACTACCAGAGGTTTTTGTGTCGTTGCCGCGCTGTCTAAGTAAATCAATGGTTGTTGATTGATAGTTTGTGATAGCGCAGGGAACTGCTCTCGGATGTGATTGATATCAAGCATCTATTCTTACCTAAAATCTTGGAAATTGGTGCCAGCGTTATGCTTAGCGGTATTGTTATTTTATCGCGACTTGTTGACCGTTGCTGACTAATCTTGATGATTCCAGCTATTTTCTTGCTCTTTGACTTGAGCGAACAGTCTTTGGTTAACGGGAACGTCTATATGATGCTTGAGTGCAGTCTTAATAAGGTAGCCGTTAATGAAGTCGATCTCGGTCTTACGTTGGTAAAACATATCTTGCTTCATAGATGAATTGTTCTGTGCCGTGGCTTGGATAACCTGTTTGACGCTTGCTTCCAATTCATCGAATGAACAAACGATCCCTTCGGCTTGCATAACCTGCGTGAGCTCTTTAACGATAGAACTCAAAATATCCTCAAATCTTTTATCTGCAAGTTCGCCATTCTTGATCTGTTCAAGGCCCGTGAGTGGGTTGATCGCACAATTGATGGCGAGCTTAGTCCAAAGCGCGGTTTCTATTTGTGGGTTCCAACGCACAGTAGGGAGAGCATCATCTAAGACATCAACTAAAAACGTGCACTGTTGGCCGGTTTGGTTGAAAGAACCCAACTGGGTTTGTCCGATTCCTGTGTGAGACACATTATTGCGGTCTGGTTTGAATGCAGCTTGAGTAGTGGTCGCCAATATTATTGGGTAAGCATCAATTTGAGTGGCTATCTCATCAACCGCACCCATTCCGTTATGCATGAACATGAGAATGGTGTCGGGATCGAGATGTTGAAGCAGTGGCGTGGTTGCTTCTGCTACTTGCCAAGCTTTGACCGTGAAAATAACCAAGTCACTCGCTGATAGCTTTTCGATATTGTTGTTACTGAAGGAAAGGGAAGCTTGTCCATCAAGTGATAAGTCAATTGAGTTATCAGTGGAACGACTCCACAAAGACACATTATGACCCGCTTGAGAAAGTTTGATAGCCCACAAAGAGCCGATAGCTCCAGGCCCAATAATTGAGATGTTCACAGCAATACCGAGATAAGAAAGTGATGCTGCAAGGATAACGAGGCATTAAATGAAAGCAATAAAAAATGGCACCCGAGGGTGCCATTTTGGAAACTTTCTTATAAGTTCTATTAGAACTTATAAGTTACTGCAACGTAGTGACCTACGCCAGAAGAGTCGAATTGAACATCGTTACCAGGGATAAATGGTACATCTTCACCGTCAGCAAAGCCGTATACATCGCTGTATAGTTTCAAGCCGTAACCTACTGCAAAGCGATCTGAGTGCCAGTAGATGCCGTTAAACATCGCGCCGCCGTTGCTTGCTGTTGAGTACTCATCTTGCATACCGAATTGGTAATCGATGTAACCTTGGTAAGAGATGAATGAACCGTTCTCGAAGAAGAAAAATGGTTTGAACCAGTTAGTCGAGATTTGGAAACCGTTCCAGTCTTTATTATTTGAATCGTATGTACTGTAAAGGTTTAGGCCCATTTTACCAAACCAAGGAACCATTACGTCAGAACCAAGACCAACTTTTTGAGTGTTAACGCCAGAGTTACCACCCCATTCCATAAGCGTAGATACGTAAAGTTCTTGAACTGGACCGAAAGAAAGATCTTTACCTGTTAGTCCGTCTAGAGACATACGAGGAGCGAACTTCATAAAGATTTTTTCTTGGCCATTCTTATCACTACCTGGATCAGAAGTTAGGTTGAATACATCAACGTAACCGTAAAGATCGAAGATTCCAGAGCGACCACCAAATTCCATCTCTAGGTAATCATGAGAAGACTCAGTAACGCCTTTCTCATTGAATGCACCCATAAGGTTGAACTGCATCCATTTGTAATCGTTCTTATGGATGTCGCCGTCAGAATAATCAGCCGCCATTACTGGAGCAGATGCTGCTGCAAGTAGGCCAAGAGTTAAAAGTGATTTACGCATAATGGAACTCTCTATGTTTAAAATAAGTAACCCGCTAATCCGTGCGTGTTTGTATGTCCGAATGCCGAGCATAATAGCGATTTTGTTCTCAAATAAAAGTGAGACAGAGTGAAAACTATAATTATTATGGTGAGCTTGATCACACTAACGATCTAAATGATGGAACTTTAATGTGTCAATGCATCTTGATGCACCTCTAATTCTATTGATTTTGTGAAATTAGATTATTTTGTGGATAAATCGGTGAAATACTGCGCTAAGCAAACGATTCTACTAAATAGAGTGACATGCATATCAAAATCAACAGTATTTCTTTCTAAGCGTTTTCTCTTAAAAAATGACTCATTCAAACCCCCTCTTAATCTTGTCTTTGATCTATTTTTGACCAACTGCGTAATGATGTTGGAATCAATTGATGAACAACTCACGTGATGACTGACTAGGAATTTCAACCTAACTGTTTTTTGAATCACGGAGAATCAAAGACAGTTCACTGCACTAGATTTTGAGACAATTTTTAAAGGTTAGTTATTGGACTAATCATTTGTGTGACGAACTGGTCTAACTTTTTTGGAGAGAAGACCGATGAAATATTCACCAATACTCGCGGTAGCGATATCAGCCCTGTTCATTGTTGGGTGTGATGATGACGACGAACCAACAACTCAACTTCAAGCTGTACATGCATCGCCAGATGCTCCGTTGGCTAACGTCTTAGTAAATAGTCAGGCTCGTTGGAGCGGTGTCGATTATGCTCAAGCATCCGGATATACCTCAGTAGATCAAGGCCAAACCACTCTGCAAGTCGATGTCCAACTCTCAGGTGACGCAGTAGCGACTGTGATTCCGCCAAGCCAATTCGATTTGAGCGGTGATCTAGATTACACCGTAATGGTGGTCGGCGATGCTGATGGTTCTAATAACCCGGTTGAGACTTTGGTTGTTACAAAACCTGCAGAGGGAACGGCAACAAGTTCAAGTCTAGATGTGCAAGTTGTTCACGCGGCAACAGGAGTTGGGGATGTGAACTTATACGTAACGGCACCGAATGATCCATTGGGCGCTCCGCTTGGCACTCTCGGTTATAAAGACTTTACTGACGTACTCAATATTCCAGCAGGGCAATACCGAGTGAGACTAGAAACCGTGAGCGGCAATGCTATTGCTTTTGACTCTGGAGAAATCACTCTTTCTGGCGGTAGCGAGCTAACGATTGCGGCGGTGCCAAGAGCTGATTCAAACAGTGCATCTCCGGTGAAGTTGATGGTGATGGATGGTCAGGGTTCATCTTTAATCTACGATATGGCAGAAAAGGCAGAAGTGAGAGTGGGGCATTTGGTTGATGGTGCGCCGGATGTCGACCCATTTGTCAACGGTTCTGCATTTGCTCCACTTGCTGATTTAATGTTTAAAGAGATCCGTGGATTCTTAGATTTAGCAGCAGGGACTTATGATATTGACATCTTTGCCGATGGCACAACGACCAATGCATTGATTGATGCTGACGGGGTGGCTGTATTTGCCGGAATGGATTACAGCATTTATGCCGTGGGTACGGTAAGTCCACTCAATTTGGAAGCACTCGTTGTTCCTGAAAGTCGACGCCCAGTTGCAACCAGTGCGGTGTTAAACATTACTCATGCGGCGGCAAACCCAGTCGCAGCATCTGTTGATATCTACTTGACTGAGAACGTGGGAATCTCTGGTAGCACTCCGGCACTAAGTGATGTGAAGTTCAAAGATTACGCGAATGGTATTTATGTTGCAGCGGGATCTTACTACGTGACAATTACAGTAGCAGGAGACCCAACTACTGTTGCCATTGACTCTGCGCCTGCAACTTTGGCTGACGGTGTTGTTTATCAAGTCGTCGCGATTGATGACTCGACGGGAACTGGTTTTAACTTAATCGTAAGTGATACAACAGATTAGCGTTTAAGTCTCTGCTGGCAGAAAGTAAAAGAGGGTAGCACTGGGCTATCCTCTTCTCTTTTGTTTTCTTTTACTCTTATTCGTGGTTGTTTTTGGCTTTTTCTAATAAATCAGTGAAAAAGTGGCGTAACGAGTAGAGCATGATCAAACTTGGAATCACCATTAATGACGTTAGTATAAAGAAGGTTGACCAATCATTGAGGAAGTCGACCAGCTCACCGCTAAATGAAGCCAGAGTTGTACGACCGAAATTTCCAAGTGATGCTAGCAAGGCATATTGGGTTGCCGAGAAAGCTTGCCCGGTTAGTAGCGTTAAGAAGGAAACGAATGCCACTGTCGAAAAGGCGGTTGTGAAGTTATCGACAATAATCGTTGCAAGGAATAAGTTTTCATTGGGTCCTACTTGAGCAATCCATGCAAACATTAGGTTGCTAGCTGCCATGGCTACGCCGCCAATCATTAGCCCACGTACAATACCAAATTTCACATTGAAGACACTGCCTAGCAAGGTGAAAAATATGGTTGCACCCCAACCAATTAACTTGGAGTAGTGGCCGATTTGTTCATTGCTAAAGCCGATCTCTTTATAGAAGGGAATCGACATTCTGCCTAAGAAGGCCTCACCTATCTTAAACAGGAATACGAACAGCAGAAGCGTAATAGCAACTTGAACACCGTTTCTCTTAAAGAAATCGTAGAAAGGCTCCAACACTGTAACGCTTAGCCAGGCCACAACTTTAGAGCCCACAACTTTATTATGGCGCTGTTGTGCTTCTTTTTGTAATGCTTCACGTTGTGTTTTTGGTTCTCCGACAAACAGGGTGAATAGCATCAGAATGATAACGACACCGGCCATACCATAATAAACACCATTCCAACCTATTGTATCGGCATTGATAAATGCGAGATAACCAGGAAGAGAGTAGCCTGTCCACCATCCCATCACTGCCATTGCGGATGCTTGCGGTAATTTGGTGGATTCAGATTTAGGAAATGAATCAATACGGAAGGCATCAATGGCTATATCTTGGGTTGCCGACGCAATCGCAATTCCGAGAGCCAGCATTGAGGTGAACATCAAGTCATTGGCAGGGTTAACCCCGGCAATGAACAGCGTGCAGATCAATACAAAGCTTTGGCATAGAAATATCCAACTGCGTCGTTGTCCCAATATCGCATGTAGAATCGGCAGTTTGACTCGGTCTACCAGTGGTGCCCAAAGAAAGTTAATGGCATAGACGGCGAACACACTACCGAAATAACCGATAGCAGCACGAGTTAATCCTGCATCTTTTAGCCAGCCTGACATGTTAGAGCCGATAAGAACCCAAGGAAAGCCACTCGAACAACCCAACATAAACACCCAAAGTAGACGTTTATCTAGGTAGCTACGGAAAGTCTGCATCCAAGAAAGAGAGGGAGTGCCAGATGACATGGGGCGTCCTTGTATAGAAAAACGCCCTTAAGAGGTTAAGGGCGCTGTATGAGATTACTTAAGAAGTGTTACTTTGTTGATGATGATAGGGTCGGTTGGGATATCTGACATGCGGCCCATTCGCTTAGTTGGAATGGTTGCCATCTTTTGTACGACATCAAACCCTTCAGTTACCGTGCCAAAAACAGCGTAGCCCGGGTTACCACCTTTTGCATTCAAGAAGTCGTTATCCGAAAAGTTGATAAAGAACTGACGAGTCGCAGAGTCTGGCGCGTTAGTACGAGCCATTGCGATCGTTGCTGTATCATTCTTTAGACCGTTACTGCCTTCATTTTTAATTGGGGCATAAGTCGCTTGTTGATTCATGTCTTGATCGAACCCGCCACCTTGCGCCATAAAACCAGGAATAACACGGTGGAAGATAGTGCCTTCGTAGCTGCCGTCTGCCACGTATTTTAGGAAGTTTTCAGTACTAACCGGAGCTTGCTCTTGGTTTAGCTCAATCGTGAAGTCACCTAATGTTGTTTCAACGTTCACTTTAGGGCCTGCCCAAACGCTCACGCTCACCAGCATTAATGCAATAGAAGTTAGAATACGGCTCATTAGAAACGTTCCTTCATGTAGTTTTGTAGTTCAGGGTCGTTCGCGATTTCAGTAAGAACCAAGTTGATCACATCGTTAAGAACCATAGAAATGTCGTCGTTTGAAGCACTTAGCGCTCCAGTACGAGTTGCGGTACCGTTGAATGTTTTAACTAGCTTACCTTCAGGTGTCTCGGCCGTTACTTCAAGCGTTACTTTACCGTCCATTTGGTTTTCCATAATGGTGTGTTCTACGGTAACCAGTGCTTCTTGAATCTCTAAAACAATGGAGTTTTCACTGTTTACGCTTGCTCGAAAACCTTGAGACTCTAACTGTTGAGCTACTGCGTTTTCTAGCGAAATACGCATGTTTTGTTTAGCGTGAATTGGCTGAATGTTTGAACGGCCACTATCAACCAAGGCTACATATTGAGCGGCACGAACATCTTTACTGGTTAGTGTGTATGTTTTGCCTTGTACAAGGTTGCTTGAGCTTAGTGAAGCTTCTGGCATTACATTGATCTGTTCTTGCTGAGGGGCAGAACATGCTGTCAATGCCATAATAGAAGCAGCCAAAATCAGTTTTTTCATTCCTTTATCCTTTCTAAATTCACACCAGAAGCTCGGTATCTTAAATTCTTGTGAAGTCGTTTCTGCTTATTTATTAAAATTCGCAGGCTCTCTTGTTGCTTGTAATATCTCAAATTTTTGGTTTAGTTCAAGCGTTTCAACGTTAGCTTCACCAAATAGTCTTGCTAGTTTGACATCGTATCCGAGGTGTCGGTTGCCAATAACAATTAATTTGCCTCCGTTGCTAAGAACATGCTTTGCATCACAGAACATTTGCCATGCAATGTGGTCTGTAATCGCTTGTTGCTGGTGGAACGGAGGATTACACATAACTAAGTAAGTGCTGTTCTTCTTGAAGCCATCTAAACAGTTGTTGGCGATGAACTGGAAGTTGCCTTCTTCACCAAGGTTATCCTTGACGTTTTGGCGCGCCGATTCCACCGCCATAAAGCTTTCATCCACACAGGTGATGCGAGCTTGTGGGTTCAATTGCCCGGCTTTTACACTCAATACACCGTTGCCACAGCCTAAGTCGATGATATGACGTAGCTCAGGATCTTGAGGGATGTGCTCTAGCATATAACGAGCGCCTTGATCGAGTGCTTCCCCTGAGTAAACATTTGGTAAATTTTTCAGGCGGATATCTTCACCGTCTACGTCCCATTCAACATAAGGTTCTACTGTTTGAATCGGTTGGCAGTTTGGAGAAGAGAACACAAGGCGGTGCTTTTTCTTAGCCAGAGAGGTTTTGGTTTCACCGAGATATTTTTCAAACAGGTTCAGTGTTGAAGTGTGAATCTCTTTTACTTTATTCACACCAATCACTTGGCAGCCTTCAGGCAATGCTTGGCGCAACTGGCTCAATTGCCATATTAGGTGGCGGTTGGTTTTTGGCAATTGCATGATCACAAGGTCGATACCGTGTGGGATATCATCCATCGTGTTCAAGAAGTTCACTCGGTTACTTTGATTGCGCTGTAAGTTTTTTAGCGTTCCGCGATGAGAAATGAAAGAGTCACTCATCATGGTCACGTCATGATCTTTGGAGAACCAAGCGGATAGGGCGCCAAAACTGTCGTTCATGATCAGGATGTGTTTACCAGGTTCAAGATTCATCTCTTCAACATGGCTAATCAGATATTCGTCGCCGGCATCCCAAGCTTGAAGGGTTTCATTTGAACGGTTGGGGAAACGATTTAGGGTTAAAGTTCTATCGTGAAGGGTAAGTTCAGTTTTCATTGCTTGAGATACTTATGTAAGAAATAACAAAGATATTGTCTCAAATGCAGCCTGAACAAGATATAAAAAACTCGACTAAACCCCTCGAGTCAGCGATGAAATACTCAGACAGTCGGTTAGTTAGGGTTTATACTGGAGCGACAGATAATGCCAATACGCTATTTAAGGAATCACAATGATCCAAGAAGTTATCGAAACAAAATTGCACAATGAGTTTTCACCAAGTCATTTAAACGTGGTGAATGAGAGCTATATGCACAATGTTCCGGCTGGTTCTGAGAGTCATTTTAAAGTGATTGTTGTCAGCGATGTGTTTGAAGGTTTGCGTCTTATTGCTCGTCATAGAGCGGTAAATAAAGCACTATCAGAAGAGTTAGCGAATAATATTCACGCATTATCTATTCACACTTATACAAAAGATGAATGGATGAAGCAGCTAAATAACGTGCCAGATAGCCCGATGTGTATGGGTGGTGGTAAGTAAGATAATTAACCCATATAGAAGAGGCGGCTAGGCCGCCTCTTTTGTCTCAAAATCTATCTGTTTTCTGTTGTTATATCACTCAAGCTGATGGTAAATTGACCGACCAAAAATACCTACAATGAGTAATGTTTTTATTAACAGTGTTTCAACATAACACGTAAAATATTAGTTTGTGACAGAGTATTAATCTCTTGTTTAAAACACGTTCTAAAAGCCATTCTATCTGTGCGGCTCGTCAAATTTATACATATTTGAGAGTCCATATGCTTCAAATCTCACCAAATAAAGGCCGTATTCAAGTTATTGGTCATGGCATCAAGTTGTCAAAAAATGCTAGAATATGGCACCTGATAAATCTCACATAATTCTTGTGATGAGTTTATTAATGTATTGTTGCGATTTTGGTATCTCAAATTTACCAAAACCGGACACTGTAATGTCGTGTCTAAGGGCGATTTTAAAACGTCCTGAATTTACGCAATTAAAAGAATCTTTTTCCCGATAAAGTAGTGCAAGTGCGTATGATTACAATAAAGAAGGGTTTGGATCTTCCTATCGCAGGAACTCCATCCCAGGTGATTAATGATGGTAAGTCCATCACTAAAGTCGCCTTGCTTGGCGAAGAGTACGTTGGTATGCGTCCTACGATGCATGCTCGCGTTGGTGATGAAGTGAAGAAAGGCCAAGTTCTTTTTGCAGATAAAAAGAACCTAGGTGTTGTATTTACTTCTCCAGCAAGCGGTAAAGTTATTGAAGTGAACCGTGGTGCTAAGCGTGTTCTTCAATCAGTAGTGATTGAAGTAGCAGGCAATGAGCAAATCACGTTCAATAGCTATGAAGCTAACCAACTAGTAGGCCTTGACCGTGAAACGGTTAAAGCTCAGTTAGTTGAGTCTGGCGCATGGACCGCTTTGCGAACTCGTCCGTTCAGCAAGGTTCCAGCAGTTGATTCTGAAACTCAGGCTATTTTCGTTACTGCTATGGATACTAATCCGCTAGCAGCTGAGCCAGAATTAATCATTAACGAGCAGTCTGATGCTTTCGTTGCTGGTTTAGATCTTCTTTCAACTCTGACTAACGGTAAAGTGTACGTTTGTAAAAAAGGTACTAGCTTACCTCGTTCAGCTCAGTCTAACGTTGAAGAACATGTTTTTGATGGCCCACACCCTGCAGGTCTTGCAGGCACGCATATGCATTACCTGTATCCGGTAAATGCACAAAATGTAGCGTGGAGCATTAACTACCAAGACGTGATCGCATTCGGTAAGCTTTTCCTTACTGGTGAGATTTACTCTGAGCGCGTTGTTTCTCTGGCTGGTCCAGTAGTTAACAACCCTCGTCTAGTTCGTACTCAAATTGGTGCTAGCCTTGAAGAGTTGACGGACAGCGAGTTGATGCCAGGTGAAGTTCGCCTGATCTCAGGTTCAGTGCTATCTGGTGTTCACGCTTCAGGTCCACATGCTTACCTTGGCCGTTACCATCAACAAGTTTCGGTTCTTCGTGAAGGTCGTGATAAAGAGCTATTCGGCTGGGCTATGCCTGGTAAGAACAAGTTCTCTGTTACTCGTTCATTCCTTGGTCACGTGTTTAAAGGTCAGTTGTTCAATATGACAACGACAACGAACGGTAGTGATCGCTCTATGGTTCCAATTGGTAACTACGAGAAAGTAATGCCATTAGATATGGAGCCTACTTTGCTGCTTCGCGATCTATGCGCTGGCGACGTTGATAGTGCACAAGCACTTGGTGCGCTAGAGCTAGATGAAGAAGATTTAGCACTGTGTACCTTTGTATGTCCTGGTAAGTACGAGTACGGTCAGTTACTTCGTGAATGCCTAGATACAATTGTGAAGGAAGGGTAATTTCATGGGCCTTAAAAAGTTTATTGAAGACATCGAGCATCATTTTGAACCAGGTGGTAAACACGAAACGTGGTTTGCGCTTTACGAAGCAGCAGCAACACTTTTCTACACACCAGGTACTGTTACAAAGAAAAGCTCGCATGTCCGTGATAGCGTTGATTTAAAACGTATCATGATCATGGTTTGGCTTGCGGTATTCCCAGCAATGTTCTGGGGTATGTACAACGCAGGTGGTCAGGCTATCGCAGCACTAAACCACATGTATTCAGGTGCAGAACTAGTTTCTATCATTGATGGTAACTGGCATTACTGGCTAACCGAAATGCTTGGAGCCTCCTTAGGGGCCGATGCAGGTTGGGGCAGTAAGATGCTCTTGGGTGCGACTTACTTCTTACCTATCTACGCAACGGTATTTATCGTTGGTGGTTTCTGGGAAGTACTGTTCTGTATGGTGCGTAAGCACGAAGTCAACGAAGGTTTCTTTGTTACTTCTATCTTATTTGCGCTTATCGTTCCGCCAACGCTTCCTCTATGGCAAGCAGCACTAGGTATTACCTTTGGTGTTGTTGTTGCGAAAGAGATCTTCGGTGGTACGGGTCGTAACTTCTTGAACCCTGCTCTTGCTGGTCGTGCGTTCCTGTTCTTTGCATACCCTGCACAGATTTCAGGTGACGTAGTTTGGACTGCTGCAGATGGCTTCTCTGGTGCAACTGCTCTTAGCCAATGGGCTCAAGGCGGCGGTAGTGCACTAATGAACGTAACATCAGGTGAAGCTATCACTTGGATGGACGCATTCATTGGTAACATTCCAGGTTCTATCGGTGAAGTTTCAACGCTTGCACTTATGATTGGTGCAGCAATGATTGTTTACATGGGCATTGCTTCATGGCGCATCATTGCGGGTGTAATGATCGGTATGGTTGCAGTATCAACACTATTTAACGTGATTGGTTCTGACACTAATGCAATGTTCAGCATGCCTTGGCATTGGCACCTAGTTCTAGGTGGCTTCGCATTCGGTATGTTCTTCATGGCGACTGACCCGGTATCAGCTTCATTTACCAATAAAGGTAAGTGGTGGTACGGCATCCTAATCGGCGCAATGTGTGTAATGATTCGTGTAGTTAACCCTGCATACCCAGAAGGCATGATGCTTGCGATTCTATTCGCAAACCTATTTGCTCCTCTGTTTGACCACGTTGTAATCGAGAAGAACATTAAGCGGAGACTAGCGCGCTATGGCAAGTAATAACGATAGCATTAAAAAGACGCTGTTTGTTGTTATCGCATTGAGCCTAGTGTGCTCAATCATCGTTTCAACAGCTGCAGTTGTTCTTAAACCTAAGCAACAAGCTAACGCAGTTCTGGATCAGCAAACTAAGATCCTTGAAGTTGCGGGCATTGAACTTGCGGGTAATATCCCAGCACTGTACGCAGAGAACATCGAACCTCGTCTAGTTGATTTCGCTACTGGCGATTTCGTTGACGGCGACGCTGCTGCATACGACCAACGTAAAGCGGCAAAAGATCCGGCTCAGTCAATCAAGCTTTCAGCTGAAGATGACATCGCTAAGATCATTCGTCGTGCTAACACGGGTACGGTATACCTAGTGAAAGATGGCGCTGAAACTTCTAAAGTTATCATCCCTGTTCACGGTAACGGTCTATGGTCAATGATGTACGCATTCGTTGCGGTAGAAACTGATGGCAACACAGTTTCTGGTATCACTTACTACGAGCAAGGTGAAACTCCTGGACTTGGTGGTGAAGTTGAGAACCCAACTTGGCGCGCTCAATTCGTTGGTAAGAAATTATTCGACGAAAACCACAAACCTGCTATTCAGGTTGTTAAAGGTGGCGCTCCTCAAGGTTCTGAGCACGGTGTAGATGGCCTTTCTGGTGCAACACTGACCAGCGTTGGTGTTCAACATACATTTGACTTCTGGTTAGGTGATATGGGCTTTGGTCCGTTCCTAGCAAAAGTTCGTGACGGAGGTCTGAACTAATGTCTAGTGCAAAAGAAATTAAAAAGAGCATCTTAGCGCCTGTGTTGGATAACAACCCAATCGCGCTACAGGTTCTTGGTGTGTGTTCTGCTCTTGCGGTAACCACTAAGCTAGAAACTGCATTTGTTATGACTATCGCGGTAATGTTCGTTACTGCTCTGTCTAACTTCTTCGTTTCTTTGATCCGTAACCACATTCCTAACAGTGTGCGTATCATCGTTCAGATGGCAATTATCGCATCATTAGTAATCGTGGTAGACCAAGTGCTTAAAGCATACTTATACGATATCTCTAAGCAGCTATCTGTATTCGTTGGCCTAATCATTACTAACTGTATTGTAATGGGTCGTGCTGAAGCATTCGCAATGAAGTCTGCGCCAATCCCATCTTTCATCGATGGTCTTGGTAACGGTCTTGGTTACGGTTTCGTTCTTATCACTGTTGGTTTCTTCCGTGAGCTTCTAGGCTCTGGCAAACTATTTGGTATGGAAGTACTACCTCTAGTGAGCAACGGTGGTTGGTATCAGCCAAACGGCTTGATGCTTCTAGCACCTTCTGCATTCTTCCTAATTGGTTTCTTGATTTGGGCAATTCGTGTGTTCAAACCAGAACAAGTAGAAGCGAAGGGGTAAGGTAGTCATGGAACATTATATTAGTCTGCTAGTTAAATCGATTTTCATCGAAAACATGGCGCTTTCTTTCTTCCTAGGTATGTGTACATTCCTAGCGGTTTCTAAGAAAGTTAAAACTTCTTTTGGTCTTGGTGTTGCGGTAGTTGTAGTACTTACAATCGCTGTTCCTGTAAACAACCTTGTTTACACACACATCCTAAAAGAAAATGCACTTGTTGCCGGTGTCGATTTAAGTTTCCTTAACTTCATCGCATTCATCGGTGTTATCGCTGCACTTGTACAAATCCTAGAGATGGTTCTAGACCGTTTCTTCCCACCTTTGTACAACGCACTAGGTATCTTCCTTCCATTGATCACAGTTAACTGTGCAATCTTTGGTGGTGTATCTTTCATGGTAACTCGTGACTACAACTTTGCTGAATCTGTTGTTTACGGCTTCGGTTCTGGTGTGGGTTGGATGTTAGCTATCGTTGCTCTTGCGGGTATCCGTGAGAAGATGAAGTACTCTGACGTACCTCCAGGTCTACGTGGCCTTGGTATCACGTTCATTACTGTTGGTCTGATGGCGTTAGGCTTTATGTCTTTCTCTGGTGTTCAACTGTAGGGTAAGCACCCAGTAATAAGGAATAACAAATGCAAAGCATTATTCTTGGCGTAGCGATGTTTACCATTATTGTATTGGCTCTAGTACTAGTGATTCTTTTCGCTAAGTCTAAGCTAGTACCATCAGGTGACATCACTATTGCTGTAAACGGCGACCCTGAAAAGGCGATCGTTACTCAACCTGGTAGCAAGCTACTTGGTGCCCTAGCTGGCGCTGGTATCTTCGTATCGTCTGCTTGTGGTGGCGGTGGCTCTTGTGGTCAGTGTCGTGTAAAAGTTAAGTCTGGTGGTGGCGACATCCTACCAACTGAACTTGATCACATCACCAAAGGCGAAGCTCGCGAAGGCGAACGTCTTGCATGTCAAGTTGCTATGAAAACTGACATGGAGATTGAGCTAGACGAAGACATCTTTGGTGTTAAGAAGTGGGAATGTACAGTTATCTCTAATGATAACGAAGCTACTTTCATCAAAGAGCTAGCACTTGCTATCCCTGAAGGTGAAGAAGTTCCATTCCGCGCGGGTGGTTATATTCAGATTGAAGCTGAACCACATCACGTGAAATACGCAGATTACGATATTCCTGACGAATACCGTGGTGACTGGGATAAGTTCAACTTGTTCCGTTACGAGTCTATCGTTAAAGAGCATTCGATTCGTGCTTACTCTATGGCTTCATACCCAGAAGAGAAAGGCATCATCAAGCTTAACGTGCGTATCGCAACTCCGCCGCCAAACAACCCTGACGTAGCTCCTGGTGTGATGTCTTCATACATCTGGTCTCTTAAAGAAGGCGACAAATGTACTATTTCTGGTCCATTTGGTGAGTTCTTTGCTAAAGACACAGACAATGAAATGGTATTCATCGGTGGTGGTGCAGGTATGGCGCCAATGCGTTCACATATCTTCGACCAACTTAAGCGTCTTAACTCTACTCGTAAGATGTCTTACTGGTACGGTGCACGTTCTAAGCGAGAGATGTTCTACATTGAAGATTTCGATGGCCTAGCGGCTGCAAACGAGAACTTCGTGTGGCACTGTGCACTGTCTGATCCTCAACCAGAGGACAACTGGGACGGTTACACAGGTTTCATCCACAACGTATTGTACGAAAACTACCTGAAGGATCACGAAGCTCCTGAAGACTGTGAGTACTACATGTGTGGTCCACCAATGATGAACGCGGCTGTTATCGGCATGCTGAAAGATCTTGGTGTAGAAGATGAAAACATCCTACTAGATGACTTCGGTGGTTAATCCATTTAAGTGATTGATATTATGGCTGACTCTTACGAGTCAGCCATTTGTTTTTCTAAGACTACTCGTGACAACAAACTGGCTTATATAAGAAAGAGTAAGGCATTCAAAATACCTATTTTTTACTCTTATTTTTCCTTATATAAATCCTTAACCTTAAACAGGAGTAAGCAAGTGAGAATTTGGCTTGTTGCATTAACTTCTTTGATTTTTCTTGCGGGCTGTGATCAGGCAAGAGAGCAAGTGCATTTAAGTGGCCCGACAATGGGTACCAGTTACAATATCAAGTACATCAATGGTGATGAATTTCCTGAGTCTAACGAAGTTCATACCGAGATCGACCGTCTGCTTGAAGAAGTGAATGATCAAATGTCGACCTACCGTGAAGACTCAGAACTGAGCCGTTTTAACCAGCATAAAGGTGCCGATGCATTCGAAGTATCTGAACAAACAGCTACTGTTGTGAAAGAAGCGATTCGTTTGAACGGTCTTACTGAAGGTGCATTGGATGTTACGGTTGGACCATTAGTTAACCTTTGGGGTTTTGGTCCTGAAGCGCGTCCTGAAGTGGTTCCATCAGATGAAGAGCTTGCGGCTCGCAAGGCTAAGGTTGGCATTCATCACTTAAGCGTTGAAGGTAATAAGTTAAGCAAAGACTTGCCTAACTTGTATGTTGACCTTTCAACTATCGCAAAAGGCTGGGGTGTGGATGTCGTTGCTGATTACCTTGATTCAATTGGTATTCATAATTACATGGTTGAAGTAGGTGGTGAAATCCGCTTGAAGGGTTTAAACCGTGAAAGTGTGGGTTGGCGTATCGCCATAGAGAAGCCAACTGTCGACGAGCGCAACATTCAAGAGATCATCGAGCCGGGTGATATGGCGATCGCAACATCTGGTGACTACCGTAACTATTTTGAGCGCGATGGTGTTCGTTACTCACACATCATTAACCCTGAAACAGGCAAGCCGCTTCATCATAAAGTGGTTTCTGTAACCGTTTTAAACCCGTCTTCAATGACTGCAGATGGTTTATCTACAGGCCTTATGGTCTTAGGTGAAGAAAAAGGACTGGAAGTCGCGAACCAACATAACATCCCTGTGTTCATGGTGGTAAAAACAGCAGATGGCTTTAAAGAAATTGCTTCTGAAGCATTTAAGCCATACTTAGGTAAATAAGGTAAGCGAGATAATTATGAATACATTTCTGATTACATTTGGTGTTTTTCTTGCAGTAATCGCAGCGATGTCTATTGGTTATATTATCCAAAAGAAAGTTGTGAAGGGTAGCTGTGGTGGCTTAGGCGCTGTTGGTATTGATAAAGTATGTAACTGCCCTGAACCTTGTGATGCGCGCAAAAAGCGTGAAGCACGTGAAGCATACCGCGAAGAGAAACTGGCTGAGCGTCAGCAAAAAGAAGCTTCTTGGAATAAAGATCGTATTGCTTAATTGCGATTAGCAGCAATAACGATTAGGAGCGAAACCTGCTCCCCAAAAAACAAAGAGCCCAAGGTTAACACCTTGGGCTCTTTTCATTTTAAAGGTTGACTCGATTCGTGCTCTAGGAAAGCAGGAGTTACTCATTAACGCGTTGAAGGTTATTACGAGCGCATATCAACTGGTTTCGACCTTGCTTTTTCGCGGTATAAAGTAGCTCGTCTGCTGCTTTGATTTGCTCGTCTAAAGAGCCTTCTTGGTCGGTCACGCCAATGCTCATGCTCACTTTAATCACATGTGAATCATGCTGCACTTCATGATTTTCAATTGCGACTCTCATCGACTCCAAGGTCTCTATAAAATCTTCAAATGGTTCGCATGACTGAATGCAAAACTCTTCGCCACCGAAGCGAACCGCTAAATCATCTTTAAAGTGCTCTTTGATGATTTTACCAACCTCAATTAATACCGCGTCACCACCATCGTGGCCGTAGGTATCATTCACCTTTTTAAAAAAGTCGATATCCATCATAGCGATACTGCGATGTTCGCAGCCTTTGCAAGTTTGATTGAAAAGGTAGCGGCGGTTCCAAAGTCCGGTCAGAGCATCCTCGTTTGCATGACGAAACAGTTCATTAGTCGCTTCTTTCATGTCGAGCAATTGGTGAATACGGCAGAAAAATTCTTCTTGGTTAAATGGCTTATAAAGGAAGTCGTTGGCGCCAGCTTTAAGGAAGCGAGCGGTCATTGTGCGATCATCACTGCCAGATAGACCGAGAATAGCGAGTTGATTACGATCGTGTTGGACTCGAATATCACGGGTCATTGAAATGCCATCTTTGTTCGGCATGTCATGGTCGGTAACGACAAAAGTGATATCAGGATCGTTTTGGAGGAGCTCTAGTGCTTGCTCCCCATCTACCGCTTGAATCGTTTGAATATATTGATGCTCAAGAAGTTGGACGACATATCGACGAACCACAGCAGAATCATCAACTACTAAGGCTTTATGGTATCGGTTATTCGAGATTCGATTAACCAGAGGAAGTAAGTAACTGACTGACGACATGCTGTCTTTGAGGATGTAATCAAGCACACCTTTTGCGAGTACTTGCTCTCGAAGTGTGTTGTTGAACATGCCGGTGAGCACAATGATTTTTTGTTGATAGCCGAGTACCAAATCAATGATCTCACCATCTTGGCCATCGGGTAAGCAGTAATCGAGCACCGCACACAAGAAATCCGTCTCTTGCTCTAAGATAGCTTTGGCTTCTGCTACTGATTCAGCCAGTGAAACATCATAGCCATCATTTTTAAATTGCTGGTAC
Organism: Vibrio sp. G-C-1; assembly: GCF_021728015.1. Taxonomy (NCBI): domain Bacteria; kingdom Pseudomonadati; phylum Pseudomonadota; class Gammaproteobacteria; order Vibrionales; family Vibrionaceae; genus Vibrio; species Vibrio sp. G-C-1. The sequence goes on from NZ_JAKKCR010000013.1 coordinate 162,091, forward strand.
AGGTAGTTTCTGAATGCACGACTGTCTTCTACTACTAGTATTTTCTCACTCAAAAGCTATCCCTACTTATAGACTAAATACTCCTTAACAATACTATCAGAATAGTAGCTGGCTATTGAAGAGAAACCTGTTGAGCTGGACTCCAGATCATTTTAAATCTGAGAATAATTGATTATACTGGTCATAGATACAGTTGTAAGGTTGAGTTATTCCTAAATGTGTAGTGCGGGCGAAGAGAAAGTTAGAAAAATAATCCATGTTGATATGGATTGTTTTTACGCAGCTGTAGAAATGCGAGATAACCCATCTTATAGAAATCGACCGCTCGCAGTCGGGGGGCATGAAAAACAGCGCGGGGTTTTGAGTACATGTAATTATGAAGCTCGCAAGTTTGGTATTCGTTCTGCAATGCCAACAGGAAAAGCGCTGCAGCTTTGCCCCAACCTGTTGGTTGTCCCTGGGAGAATGTCGGTCTACGTCGAGATATCGAAAAAGATCCGCGAAATTTTTTCTCGATACACATCCATCATTGAACCTCTTTCTTTGGATGAAGCTTTCCTTGATGTCACCGATTCCAAGCAATGTCATGGTTCGGCCACACTGATTGCAGAGGCGATTCGTCATGATATCTGGAATGAACTCAACTTGACCGCTTCGGCTGGCATCGCTCCAATAAAGTTTCTAGCGAAAGTAGCGTCGGATATGAACAAACCTAACGGACAGTTTGTGATTCCTCCGCAAGACGTACAAGCTGTGATTGATGAGCTCCCACTCGAAAAGATTCCCGGTGTTGGCAAGGTCAGTATCGAAAAACTGCATCAAGCAGGCTTCTTTACTTGTAAGGATATTAAGGAGTCTGATTATCGCGATCTATTGCTCAGGTTTGGCCGTCAAGGTGCATCACTATGGAAGCGCAGTCATGGAGTTGATGACCGAGAAGTTATCATCGAACGTGAACGAAAATCGGTAGGTGTGGAGCGCACCTTTACTCAAAACATTTCTACCTACGAGGAATGTTGGCAGGTGATCGAAGACAAGCTGTTTCCTGAGCTCGAAACTCGCTTAGAAAAAGCTAGCCCAAGCAAAGCGATCATCAAGCAGGGCATTAAGCTCAAGTTCGCCGACTTTCAACAAACCACTATTGAGCACATCCACGCCTCTCTTGATCGCGAGCACTTCAAAGAACTGTTAAGTGAAATACTGAAAAGACAACAAGGGCGAGAAATACGCCTGCTTGGTTTGAGCGTGATGCTACAACCCAAAGATCAAATGCGTCAGCTGAGTTTCTTTTAGGCTGTCTTGTTTAGAGAGTAATAAGAATAGAGGGTAGGTGAGGATAGAGGATAAGTGGGAATAGAGAGTAATGAGATGCACACAGATAAGCACCGACTAGACTTCATAGCCTAGCCAGTGTTCTATATCGATACGTGAGATACCTTATCTAGGAAGCTGTTTAACTCGTGCTAAGGTATCACTGAATGGTTGCTGCTCTAGCTTGCCGTAACCAACCATTTTGCTGGCTTTAAGCTTGGTTGAAAGAGGGGTTGCAATTCCGCATAGAAAACGCGTAATGGCTTCGTCGGTGATCAATTGTTGGCTCTTAGATACAAATTCATGAATCCATGTCATTACGGTTTCGTCGTCAACGGGTTCAACATCGACGGTTGGTAATATTGCTACCTCACCACGGCATACCGAGCAATGACCACAGTTTGTTGGTGCCTTATCATCGGCAAAGTAGCTCGCTAGGCGTGAGCTTAGACAAGTGTCTGCCTCAAAGAAGCTCAGCATTTGGTTAAGACGGTTTATTTCACTGTTCTCTTTTTCTTTAAACAATTCAGTTAGACGTTCCGATAACTGCATCATGTCTTCAGAGGTGTTGTGGATCGCATACACATCTGTGATCTGCTTACTTTCCAACTCAATCCAACCTTGTTCATTGAAATAATCGATTGCCGCAATCACACGCTGACGATCAGTCTGGAAGTGTGTCCACAGCGCATCGAAATCAACTTGGCACCAGACTCTGGCTTGAGGCGAGCACTGGAAAATCGCTTCGACAAAATGACGACGTTCGCCTTGGAACTGTTCGGTGATCTGCTGTTTGGGGCGAACGAACTTAAATTTGTAGTCAGCGAAGTAGCTGTACTTCGGCTCAATCACGCCTTCAATTTCGAGATACACCAGTAGCGTTTTTAGCGGCAACTGACGAATGTTGGATTCACGTGATAGCTGGTTAAGCATAATCTCCCATTGGTTTGAGCCAGAAGCGCCAATGTTTTGGTTTTCGTAGATCTCTTTCAAGACTGCTTGAATCGATATGTTGTCTGGCGTATCGCCAAATACGAAGTTCTCTAGTGTACTGAGGCCGTACTTGTTGGCGAGAAGAATACATGCTGAAGGCTGGCCATCTCGGCCTGCTCGACCGATCTCTTGCGAGTAGTTCTCTATCGATTTAGGTAAATCAAAGTGAATGACTCGGCGAATGTTGGATTTATCGACGCCCATACCAAACGCAATGGTGGCCACGATACAGTTCACGTCATCATTCATGAATTGATGTTGAATTACATCTCTGTTTTCTGGCTTAAGGCCTGCATGATAAGCAACAGCATTAACGCCAGCGTTACGAAGTTGCTGAGCCACCATCTCTGCTGTTTGTTGAAGGGTGACATAGACAATAGTCGGAGCAAGAGAAGCTTGATTAACGACGTTGCACAAGGTTTCTAGTTTGCTGGTTTGTTCGCAAGGTTGAATAGACAGATCGAGGTTTTGACGATAGAAACCCGTAACCACAACACGTTCCTCATCGATATCAAACTTAGACTTCATATCTTGGATAACTGATGTGGTCGCGGTGGCTGTCAGTAGCAGTACCTGAGGAATATTGAGCTGTTTTTGGTATTGGGGAAGCTTTAGGTAGTCTGGTCTAAAGTTATGTCCCCATTCTGAAATACAGTGCGCTTCATCGACCACCAGTAACGAGATCGGCACTTGGGAGATAAACTGGCGAAAGCGCTCGTTCTTCAAGCGTTCAACGGAGATCATGAGGATCTTGGTGTCTCCGTTACGTACCGACTGCATCACTTGTTGGGTGGTTTGTCTGTCTTGGCTTGATTCGATTGCAGCTGCGCTAATGCCTTTGCTGTGCAAGAAGCTGAGCTGGTCTTTCATTAAAGCTAACAGTGGCGATATCACTAAGGTTAAATGTGGCAATGCTAGCGCTGGCAACTGATAGCAAAGCGACTTACCTGAGCCTGTTGGGAATATGGCCGCCGTCGAATGACCAGATAGAACATTATCAATGACTTGCTTTTGCCCATTACGCAGTGAGTCGAATCCGAATACTTGTTTTAACTTCTGCTCAATCATTTATGTTCTACCTGAATTATTAAGTGTCGTATTGATGATAAAGCGAGCGTCCATTCATGATCGCGTCGCTTGATGAATCAAATGTCTTGCACCTGATTGTACCTAATTCTATTCTGTAGCTCCTATAGAAAAGCACTCCAATAGTATGAATAAGTCAGAGCTTCGCCAAATAATCTTAGAGCAACTCGAATCCCGACTACATATCGCCCAATCTGCGACTCAGCGTGCGATTGATGCTGCGACCGATGAAGAGACTGTGCCTGAACATAAGTACGATACATTGGCATTAGAAGCTTCTTATCTTGCTCATGGCCAAGCCGTAAGAGTGCAAGAGTGTGAAGACGACATTCAGTGTTATCGTAACTTAGTGTTGCGCGACAGTGAGCGAATTACGGTGAGCAGCTACGTTGTGGTCATTGACGAGCATGATCAATATAAACACTTTTTTATGGGACCGAGAGTCGGCGGACTTTCTGTCACGTGGAATGAGAATGAGATTGCCATCGTGACGGCAAATGCACCTTTTGGCCAGGCTCTAATGGGTAAAGAAGTCGGTGATGAAATTGAGTTTAAGGTTGCAGATAAACAGTTTTGCTATGAAGTAATATCTATCGACTAACTGAGTAACGGATATATATAAAACGTTTCTCTGACAAAGAAGCATATACCAAGGGTATAGTAATCTGTCAGATTGATGAGAGGATGTTATGAAAAACAATGTATTTATGAAAAACAAAATATTTATTAAAAACAATGTATTAATCGCATCGTTAACAGCAGTAATCTCTTTTGTGAGCCTGCCAACTTTTGCTGCGCAGTGTCGAGTTGATTTGAAAAATGAATTGCGAATCGATGACCAAAAAGTCGAAATCCATCAAGTGAATGGTGATACTGCCGTTTTCGATGGCAACAACGACTTATATATCCATGGTGAGAAGGTTGATCTTGATGCCGACCAACAAGCGGCGATTGAAAAATACCGCGAAAGCATGAGTGAGTACTTACCACGAGCGAAACAAATGGCGAACGATAGCCTAGCGTTAGCGAATGACGTGATTGATGATATTGCGGCTAGCCTAGATTCACCGGAATCATTTGATAATGTAAAAGAATCAATGAAAACCTACTTTGCTGAACTGGAAGCTCGTTACTACAAAGATGGCGAGTTAGTGTTACCAGCTGAAAGCTTTGATTCGATGGCCAATAGTTGGTCTGAAGATTTCGAGAAGGCGAAAGAAATCTTTAATCAAGAATTTATCTCCAGCGCTTTTAATGCGATGTCAGAAAAAATGAAACAAGACGGTGGTTTAAACCTTACCGAATTGGCTGATAGCATGGCTGAATTAAAGCTTAAAGTTGAAGAGCGAATGAAAGAACACTCTCAACAAGTGCAAGAGGAAGCGAATGAGTTCTGTGATTCACTTGATGACATGGCAGAACAAGAGCAAGAGCTGCATGAAATCATTCCGAACCTAAAAGACTATCAAGTATTCACGATCTAATCTGAATTGACTGATGAATCACAAGAGCACCGTTTGGTGCTCTTTTTGTATGTGCTTATGGATGTAGGTGTTTATGGATCTATGGATTCAGTTGCACGAGCATTTAACCCGATATACTTTCTTCGTTTCTTCGTTTCTTCGTTTCTTCGCTTTCCTAGGTCTACATCTTGACTGGTTGTTATTTGGTAAACGATAACACCAGTAGATTGTTAACTTTGTGGTTATAAATAGCGCATTGATTGTAAAAATTAGAGAATTGTTCATTTATTGGTTGTGCCTATCATTGCTTTTGATTACTGTACTTATCAACTAGTTCACTGATTTTTGATGCGGGCAATATGGACCAACAATCTTCCTCTTCAAGAGAGCACTTTAGCTCTCGTTTGGGTTTTATTTTAGCAGCGGCGGGTGCAGCGGTTGGCTTGGGTAATATTTGGGGTTTTCCAACTCAAGTTGCCAGTAACGGTGGTGGCGCTTTTCTCTTAGTCTATTTGATCATGATCTTTGTGGTCGCTTTCCCAATGCTGGTGGTTGAGATGGCTATTGGTCGTCACGGTCAAGCAAACCCTGTCGATAGCATGCGTTCATTGACGACAAACCCTTTGGGTAAGAAAGTCGGTGAGTTTGTCGGTTGGATTGGACTGAGTGTGCCAAGCGCTGTATTAGCGTTTTACAGTATTGTTGGTGGTTGGTTGATCTGCTTCCTAATCGGCGCTGTTGCTGATCTGATTGGTCTTGAGGCTGTTGCTGATTGGTTTAAAGGCTTTAGTGTTGAGCGCAACGTATTTGGCACTGTCGCATTTTATGTACTGACTATCTTGATAGTGCAGGGCGGTGTTAAGCAAGGCATCGAGAAATGGTCGACTCGTTTGATGCCTGCGCTATTTGTTTTATTTGGCTTATTGTTTGTTTACATCATGACGCAATCTGGTGCGATGGAAGGCCTAAAACACTACTTGGTTCCGGATTTTGAAAAAGTTTGGGATAGAAAATTGATTTTGGCAGCAATGGGACAAGGCTTTTTCTCGCTAACCATTGGTGGTTGCTCGATGTTGGTTTATGGCTCTTACTTGAGTAAGAAAGAGAACCTGCCCAAAATGGCAATGAACGTTACCTTAGTTGATACCGCTGTCGCTTTTATTGCGGGTTTAGTCGTGATGCCTGCAATGTTTGTTGCGATGCAGAAAGGGGTACAAATCTATGCGGAAGATGGCTCACTATTAAGTTCTGATACGCTTGTATTTACGGTTCTGCCGTTGATGTTTGATAGCTTAGGCGTGCTTGGTCAGATCTTCGCGATTGTTTTCTTCTTATTGCTAACGATTGCCGCACTGACTTCATCGATTTCGATGCTTGAAGGCCCTGTAGCACTAGTGAGCGAGCGTTTTAACACTAGACGAACGCCTACGAGCTGGGTAATTGGTGGTGTTATCGCGTTGTTTAGTGTGGTGATTGTTTACAACTTTGCCGCGATGTTTGGCATGGTTGCGATGATAGCGACTCAGTACCTTCAACCGGTCGCAGCACTGATGTTCTGCGTGTTTGGTGGTTGGGTATGGAGTCGAGCTTCTAAGGTGAAAGAGCTTGAGCAAGGTTGCCCTGATTTCCAATTGGGTTGGTTTGGTAAGGTGTGGCCAATGTATGTGAAGTTTGTGTGCCCAATCCTAGTCGCAACGGTTATCTGGGCATCTTTCGGCTAACGCTGAACCCTATCGGGACTCTCTGAACCTAAACCCTCAGAAGAACTTGAAACGTTAAGCACAGAGCCACTCATAATGAAGTGACCCCGTAAAGTTGGACATTTCTGTTAAGCGGCTTTCAAGGCCTGAGTTCGATATTCTATCGGAGTCAGGCCTTTTAGTTTCACTTTTATACGTTTGGTATTGTAGTACTCGATGTATTC